>JAEYNS010000265.1 GCA_023412435.1 Actinomycetes bacterium
CTCCCTCCCTGAGGGAGCGCTCGACGCGGACGGGAGCACTCGAGGTCAGGGACTGACGAAGCTGACGAGCCGGTCGAGGGCTTCGTCGAGCTCGTCCGTCCGGCCGCAGAAGCTGATCCGGACGGTCCGGTGCCCGGCGACCGGGTCGAAGTCGATGCCGGGGGCCAGCGCGACGCCGGTGGCGGCCAGCACCTCGGCGCACCACTGGCGCGAGTCACCGGTCAGGTGGCTGACGTCGCAGTAGGCGTAGAAGGCGCCGTCGGGCGGCGCGAAGCTGGTGATCCCCAGCTCGGGCAGCCGCCGCAGCAGCAGGTCGCGGTTGCGGGCGTACCGGGCCACGTGCCCGTCCAGTTCGGTGGTCGACGCAGCCTCGAAGGCGGCGACCCCGGCCTCCTGGGAGAGCGCGGGCGCGCAGATCGCCAGGTTCCCCTGGAGCAGTTCGGCGGGCCGCCGCAGGGCGGGCGGCAGCAACAGCCAGCCCAGCCGCCAGCCGGTCATCGAGTGGTACTTGCTGAGCGAGCCGACCACCACGGCATCGGCCGAGAACTCCCGCGCGCTGGCGCAACGCCGACCGTAGGAGATGCCGTGGTAGATCTCGTCGCTGATCAGCAGGCAGTCGTGCTCCCGACACCACGCCGCGACCGCGTCCAGCTCAGCGGGCTCGATGATCGTCCCTGTCGGGTTGGACGGGCTCGCCAGCACCAACCCGGCCGGAGGCTCGGGCAGCGCGTCCAGCAGCGCGACACTGGGCTGGAACCGCGAGCCCTCCCCCGCCTCCAGCTCGACCGGCTCGCAGCCCACCGCCAGGATGTCGTTGCGGTAGGCGGGATAGCCCGGGCGGGTCATCGCCACCGTCTCGCCCGCCTCGAAAGCCGCCAGCAGGGTGAGCAGGAAACCGCCTGACGAGCCGGTGGTGACCAGCCCCTCGTCGGGCTCGACCGCAACCCCGTACGCCTCCTGGTAGTGCCGGGCGATGCGCTCCCGCAGCGCCAGGATGCCGGACGCCTCGGTGTAGCCGAGGTGCCGGGTCGGCAGCGCCGCGGCGGCGGCGTCCAGCACCGGACGGGGTGCGGGGGTGCCCGGCTGGCCCACACACAGCAGGATCGCGTCGCCGTGGCTGCGCTGCCGCAGGGTGGCCGCCTTGACCACCTCCATGACGTGGAAGGGCTCCACCTGGCCGCGCCGGGAGACCCTCACCGCCGCCTGCCGAACAGCGCCTTCAGCCCGGCGACCACCAGTGCACCCAGGCCGAGCCCGGTGGCCGTCCCGACCACGTAGCCGGTGCCGAGTCCGACGCCCATCGACTTCTCGGCGACCTTGCTCGACACGTACAGCTCGCCGGGGCGGCGCTCCACCGGCTCGGGTTCGCCGGTCGGTTCGGACTCCGGCTCGGGATCGGCCGGCTGGGCCTGGGTGGCGAGCCACGCGGCGATGAACAACACCAGCGTGGCGAAGAGGTTGAGGAACAGCATGAGGACGATCACGGACCCGAAGACCGTGGCCGTGACGTTCCTGCTGAACGCCTGAACCACGTAGCCGGCGATCAGCTGCAGCACCAGCAGGCTGGCGGCCCCCGTCCCCGCCCCCACCCACAGGTGGGCCGGGGAGATCGGGTGCGGGGTGAACCAGGTGTAGAGCAGCCAGAACATCCCCGTGCCGGCGGCGAAGCCGACAGCGAGGCTGATCAGCCGCAGGGCGAGCGACCAGCCGAAACCGGCCGACAGCCCGAGTGCGGAGCCGATCTGGTCAGTCAGCCAGGTCGCGGCGAAGGAGGCGCCGAAGGTCAGCGCGATCCCCACCAGCAGCGCGACCAGCCCGGCGAAGTTCGCCAGGATGTCGAGCAGCCACGGCAGCAGCTTGCCGGGGTTGTCGACGTCCTCGCGCATCACGAGCCGAACGGCCCGCTTCAGGTTGCCGAACCAGCTCGAACCGAACCAGAAGCCGACCGCGAGCGCAGCGAGCAACAGCGTCGCCCAGTTCGCCAGGTAGTTCTCGATGACGTCGAGGATCTGCTTCAGGGTGGCGTCGTCGCTGACGCCCGCGAACTGGGCCTCGATCCACTCCTTGAGCGCCACCACCAGGTCGGGCTGGAAGACGGTCAGGACCAGGCCGAGCACCGAGAAGGCAAGCATCAGGATCGGAACAAGGCTCAGCACCGAGAAGTACGCGATCGCCGCCGACAGCTGGGCCCCACCGCGCAGGTTGAACCTCTCGATCGCACGCAGTACATGCGCGACCAGCGGGCGCTCGGAGAAGCGTTGCCACCACTTGACCATCGGCTACCCCGTCAGTGTGCAGGCCAGGTTGCGGTCACCGAAGGCATTGTCCACCCTGCCGACGGGGGGCCAGTACTTCTCGGTGGCCCCCTCCCCGACCGGACCGCGCGGGTTGCCGGCGGGCACCGCAGCCTGTTCGCGGGAGTAGGCGTGGCCCCATTCCGAGGTCAACACCCGCTGCAGCGGGTGCGGCGCGTTGACCAACGGGTTGTCGTCGGGGGGCAGTTCGCCCTCGGCGACAGCCGCGATCTCGGCGCGGATGGCGGCCATCGCGTCGCAGAACCTGTCGAGCTCGTAGCGGGACTCGCTCTCGGTCGGCTCGACCATCAGGGTTCCCGACACCGGGAAGCTCATCGTGGGCGCGTGGAAGCCGTAGTCGATCAGCCGCTTGGCGACGTCTTCGACGGTGATCCCGCACTGACGGGTGATCTCGCGCAGGTCGACAATGCACTCGTGGGCCACCAGCCCGTGGCTGCCGGTGTAGAGCACCGGGAAGTGCTCCGACAGTCGGGCGGCGACGTAGTTGGCGTTGAGGATCGCCAGCTGCGAGGCCTCGCGCAGCCCGTCGGCGCCCATCATCGCAATGAAGGCGTAGCTGATCGGAAGCACCCCCGCCGAACCGTAGGGGGCGGCGCTCACCGGTCCGTAGCTGGTGGCGGGTCCGGCCGTCGGCACCACAGGGTGGCCCGGAAGATACGGGGCCAGGTGGGCCTTGACCGCCACCGGACCGACGCCCGGGCCGCCGCCACCGTGCGGGATCGCGAAGGTCTTGTGCAGGTTGAGGTGGCTGACGTCCGCGCCGAACCGTCCCGGCCCTGCCAGCCCCATCAGCGCGTTCAGGTTGGCGCCGTCGACGTACACCTGGCCACCGGCGTCGTGGACGAGGGTGCAGATGGTCGAGATCGTGTCCTCGAAGACCCCGTGGGTCGAGGGATAGGTGACCATGATCGCGGCGAGGTCGGCGGCGTGCTCGGCCACCTTGGCCCGCAGGTCGGCCAGGTCGACCGAGCCGTCGGACGCGGTCGCCACCACCACCACACGCATCCCCGCCATCGCGGCCGAGGCGGCGTTGGTGCCGTGGGCGGAGGCCGGGATGAGGCAGACGGTCCGTCCGGACTCCCCGCGCGCGGCGTGATAGCTGCGGATCGCCATCAGGCCGGCGAACTCGCCCTGGGCGCCGGCGTTGGGCTGGACGCTGACCCGGTCGTAGCCGGTGATCGCCGCCAGCCATTGGCCGAGCTCGTCGATCAGCTCGAGGAAGCCGGCGGCGTCCTGCTCGGGGACGAACGGGTGCAGATTGGCGAAGCCCGGATAGCTGATCGGTTCCAGCGCCGCGGCAGGGTTGAGCTTGAGGGTGCAGGAGCCGAGCGGGATCATCCCGCGGTCGAGCGCGAAGTCACGGTCGGAGAGGGTGCGGACGTAGCGCATGAACTCGGTCTCGCTGCGGTAGCGGGAGAACACCCGATGGGTGAGGAAGGGCAGGTCGCGGCCGTGGTCGGCCAGCGACCCGCCCGGCTCGACGTCAGCGCGGCCGCCGAAGACCGCGGTCAGCCCGGCGAGGTCGGCGGGAGTGACATCCTCACCGACGCTGATCCCCAGGTGGTCGCCGTCGATCGCCCGCAGCTGGATCCCCCGCTGCCGTGCCTGCGCCACCAGGTGCGCGGCTCTGCCCGGAGCAGCGACGGTCAGCGTGTCGAAGAAGGCGTCGCCCGCCAACTCGTATCCGGCCGCCCGGAGCATGCCGGCCAGGCCTCGCGTGGTCTCGTGGATCTGCCGCGCGATCGCGGTGAGCCCGTCCGGACCGTGGTAGACGGCGTAGAAGGCGGCCACCACGGCGAGCAGGACCTGAGCGGTGCAGATGTTGGAGGTGGCCTTCTCGCGACGGATGTGCTGCTCGCGGGTCTGCCAGGCCAGCCGGAAGGCGGGAGTGCCCTCAGCGTCCCTCGACAACCCGACCAGGCGTCCGGGCAGTTGCCGTTCCAGCCCGGCCCGGACGGCGAGATAGCCGGCGTGCGGGCCGCCGTAGAACAGCGGGACGCCGAATCGCTGGCTGGAACCTGCCACGACGTCGGCGCCCCAGCTCACCGGGGCGGTAAGCAGGGTCAGCGCAAGCAGGTCGCAGGCGGCGATGACCTGGGCGCCGTTGTCGTGCGCCGTCCTGGCGATCGCGGCGAGTTCAGAGACCGGCCGGAGCCGTCCGTCGGCGGCCGGCAGCTGCACCACGACCGCGAACGCCTCGGTGGTCTGCAATGCCTCGACCAGGGAGTCGCCCGCCACCACCACCTCGATGCCGACCGCCGCAGCCCGCGTGCGCAGCACGGCGAGGGTCTGCGGCAGCACACCGGGATCGACCACGACGGCGGAACCCTTGCGAACTGCCCGCCGGGCGAGCGCCACCGCCTCGGCGACCGCGGTGGCCTCGTCGAGCAGGGAGGCGCCGGCGAACGGCAGGCCGGTGAGGTCGCACACCATGGTCTGGAAGACCGCCAGCGCTTCCAGCCTGCCCTGGCTGATCTCGGGCTGGTAGGGGGTGTAGGCGGTGTACCAGGACGGGTTCTCGAGCACGAGGCGGCGGATCACCGGCGGGGTCAGCGTGCCGTGGTAGCCCAGGCCGATCATGGCGCGTCCGGGGCGGTTGCGACCGGCCAGTTCGGCGAGCCGGCCCTGGACCTGCGCCTCGGTGAGCGCCGGCGGAAGGTCGAGCGGAGCGGTGTCGCGGATCTCGTCGGGGATCGCGGCGTCAGTGAGGTCGGAGAGCGAGGAGTATCCGAGCTTCGCCAGCATCTGCCCGGTGTCGTCTGCCGATGGCCCGAGGTGGCGCAGCCTGAAGTCCGTCATGGGTGCCCTTCTTCGTTCTCGACGCACCCACCAACCTACTGCAGGAGGGCCGCTCCCCTAGCCGGTGGCGCGCTGCTGGCGGCGTCGCGACAGCTCGTCGGGAAGTGCGGTGTGCTCGGTGTGTTCGGCACGTTCGGCGGGAAGCTCCAGCAGCGAGCCCTCGAGGTCGCGCCACACCCCGCCGAGGGCGATCCCGAACATTCCCTGGCCGCCGCGCAGCAGGTCGACGACTTCGTCGTCGGAGGTGCACTCGTAGACCGACACCCCGTCGCTCATCAGCGTGACCTCGGTGAGGTCCTGGACGCCGCGTGCGCGGAGGTGGTCGATGGCGGTGCGGATCTGCTGCAGGGAGACACCGGCGTCGATCAGTCGCTTGATCACCTTGAGGATGAGGATGTCGCGGAAGCTGTACAGCCGCTGCGTGCCCGACCCGCCCGCCGGACGGATCTCCGGCACCACGAGCCCGGTGCGGGCCCAGTAGTCGAGTTGGCGGTAGGTGATGTCGGCGGCGCGGCAGGCGACCGGGCCGCGGAACCCGAGGTCCTCGGGCAACGGCGAGAAGTCGCCGTCGAACAGGGTTTCCTGTGCCTTGGTCACGTCGTCCTCGATCCACTCCGGTGATGTGCCGCTGCCATAGGACGGTAATCGCCGCCGCTCCCGACGGTCAACGACACGCCGAACTCGCGCCGGACCCGTGCCGAGTCTCAACTCCGGGTTGAGGATGCGAGGATCAGAAGTCGTCGGGGCTGACCGAGTCGAGGAACTCGCGGAACTTCTCGACCTCTTCCTCGCCGCCGGCAGGCTCCTCTCCCACCAGCGGCACCCCTGCCTCCTCGAGCACCTCGTCGGCGCACTGGATCGGGCAGCCGGTGCGCAGCGCGAGCGCGATCGCGTCCGAGGGCCGGGCGGCCAACGCCGTCCCCTGCACCATCAGCTCGGCGTAGAACTGGCCGTCCTCGAAGCCGACGATCCGCACCTCGTCCAGGCTGCCCGACAGCGCCGCCAGCAGGTCGGACACCAGGTCGTGCACGCACGGGCGGGACGGGTCCGGCTCGTCGGTGGCCGACACGATGGCCGCCGCTCCCCCCGCGCTCATCCAGATGGGCAGCAGCCGGCCGCCGCCGACCTCCTGAAGCACGACGACGGGCGCTGTTCCATAGGTGCTGACCCTGACTTCCACGACGCTGAGTTCCCGCACGGCGAGACCCCCTTACTGCGGCAACTGCGACCGCATGATCGCAGCGTGGGCGTGCAGCACCAATTGCATCACCTCGGCGGGCAGCTGGCGTGAGGCAGGGTTGCGGCGCAGGTGCGGGGCCACCGCCTGCTCGATCAGGCCCACCTCCCGCTCGGCAGCCTGCTTGATCACACGCAGGTGTCGGGCGTCGATCCCGAAGGCGCCCAGCTTGCGGGCGATTACCGCGACGGTGAGGGCGTCGCGTCCGTAGTAGACGGTGCCCCGGCGCGGCACGACGAGCGCGTGCTTCTCCAGTTCGGTGAGCGCTGCCTCCCCCAGCCCGCTGAGCCGCAACAGCTCCCGCCGGGTCACCCGGATCGGACGCTTCGGCGCCGGTGCCTGCGGGGTCACGACCTGGGCAGGTTCGGCGGCCTCGCTGGGCGGCACCGGTGGCGCGAGCGTGGGAGGCTGCTCGCCGCGGTCCATCATGTCGAGGTGCTCGCGGATCACCTTGAGCGGCAGGTAGTGGTTCTTCTGGACGTCGAGGATGTAGCGCAACCGGTCGATGTCGGACTCGGCGTAGCGCCGATAGCCGGACGGGGCCCGCTCGGGGGAGATCAGGCCCTCGGACTCCAGGAAGCGGATCTTCGAGATCGACACATCCGGGAAGTCCGGCTTGAGCACCGACAACACCTGGCCGATGCTCCGCAGGCCTATGGCCATCAGCCCTGCCCGGCTGGTCCGCTGAAGAAGACCATGCGGAACTTGCCGATCTGCACCTCATCGCCACGCCGCAGGGCCACCGGTTCCTCAATGAGCGCCCGGTTCACGTACGTGCCGTTGAGGCTGTTCTCGTCGCTCACCCACACCAGCCCGTCGCGACGGGTGAACCGGGCGTGGTGGCGCGAGACCGTGATGTCGTCCAGGAAGATGTCGCAGCGCGGATGCCGGCCGGCGGTGGTCACGTCGGCGTCGATCAGGTAGCGGGCGCCGGCGTTCGTACCGTGCGGCACCAGCAGCAGCGCGGAACCCTCGGGCAGCGCCTCGACTGCCGCCCTGTCGTCGGCGTTGAGATCTTCGAGCTGGATGTCGTCGGTGACTGCCGGAATGACCCGGGTGGTGTCACCGGAGACCTTGGCCAGGCTCGCCCCGCAGTGCGGACAGAAATTGCTGGCCTCTGTCACCTCGTGGCCACAGGCGGGACATCTCATCATGGTTGCCATCCTCCCTGTGCTCGGCTGCCCTTGCAGAGACTGACGCTGAGGTTGACCCTCAGCCTACCCAGAGACCTGCTCGCCGTACTCGTCGGCGTCCATCAGGTCGTCGAGTTCCTCCGGGTCGGTCAGCTCGAGCTCGAACAGCCAGCCGTCGCCGTACGGGTCGGCGTTGATGGTTTCGGGAGCGCCGTTGAGCAGCTCGTTGACAGCGGTCACCACGCCGGAGGCCGGCGAGAACACGTCCGACACGCTCTTGGTCGACTCGACCTCGGCGCAGGCATCGTCCACCGCGACCTCTTCGCCCACCTGTGGCAGGGAGACGTACACGACGTCGCCGAGCTGCTCGGCGGCGTAGTCGGTGATCCCCACCCTGGCGGTCGGGCCGGAGCCGAGGCGAACCCACTCGTGCTTGGCGGTGTAGCGGAGATCGTCTGGGAACACGATGGGCTCCTTGCTCATGGGTGTGGCACTTCCGTGCTTACCATACCGACTGGCGGCGGTCGGCGGGCACGTCAGGCGGGACGCGCGAATCGCGGCGTGACAGGGGGACGTACCGACTCGACCACGATCCGCTCCAGGCTGGCGATCGCCACCTGGCCACCGATCCGCGGGTCCTGGATCTCGCTGACCAGCCCGCCCCGGAAGCGGAGCGCCTCGGTGAGCGCGTGCGGGTCGCCGATCGCCTCGATGATGATCGGACGCTGCACCACCACGCCGTCGACGATGAGCTCCTCGCCGCGGCCCGACACCCAGGTCGAAGCGACAACCCGGATGCTGTCGTTGACCTCGATCACCTCTGCTCCGGCGTCCCGGAGCTCCTCGACAGCGTTCAGCACCATCGTGTCGCCGACCGCCCGGGCGGGGTCGCTGATCACCACCCGGATCCCCTCCCCGACCGCAGGGGCGGTGCCGCTCAGGATCGACAGGGCGTCGCGTCGGCGGCCTGCCTCCTCCAGCGCCACCCGCTGCCGGTCAGCGCCGCTCTGGAGCTGTTGCTGCGTCTGCCGCAGCTGGGCGATCTCCGCCTCGAGCCGGCGGGACTCGGCGGTCAGGTCGTCGAGGATGGCGATCAGCTCGGTGCGCCGCAGGCTGGAGTAGTCGAGGTCGTCGGAGCGGGTCCGCAATTGCATGGTGATGATCAGGCCGAAGACCAGCAGCATCACGCCGACCAGCAGGTGGGAGCGGGACGGACGCAGCAGCAGCCGCGCCAGCTCGCCCGGGCGGCGGCCGGACTCGTGCTCGGCGGCGGTCTCGCGCCCGGGTGCGTCCGGATCAGGCATGGAACAACGTCCTGCGGATCGCGGCGGCGTTGGTGAAGATCCGGATCCCGAGCACCACCACGACGGCGGTGGACAGTTGCGCCCCGACGCCGATCTGGTCACCCACCCAGACGATGAGCGCGGCGATCAGCACGTTGGACACGAAGGACACCGCGAAGACGCGGTCGCTGAAGGTGCGCTCAAGGTAGGCGCGCAGCCCCCCGAAAATGGCGTCCAGCGCGGCCACGATGGCAATCGGCAGGTACGGCTGGAGCGCCGCGGGGACCGAGGGCTGGAGGAACACCCCCAGTGCCACCCCGATCAGCAACCCGAGGATCGCGTACATGCAGTACCTCCTGTCCTCACCGTGCCACCGCTGCTCGTTCCACCCACAGGCCGGGGTCGGCGGGCAGGCTCAGCTCCGGCGCCCGGGTGAGCTCGAAATCGACCCCGTAGTTCTGCCGCAGGTAGGCCCACCACTGTCCGCCGCTGGACCCGGGGAACTGGCCGACCATGGCGTCCGCGTCGCCGATCGCCTCGACCCGATAGGGCCGGGTGAGGGATCGGTAGTCGACGGTGATGGCATCGCCGGCAGAGCGGATCGCGGTGC
>JAEYNS010000288.1 GCA_023412435.1 Actinomycetes bacterium
TGAGGCTCGGCCAACCCCTGCCACGCCCGCCACGCTGCCGCTAGGGTGCAGCCACCGGGTCCGCGGCTGGGGAGACGCGCCCGGGAAGGGGGACTCGTGGAGACACCTGGCTTGCGGGATCGGCTGCGCTACGGCTTCGACAACTGGATGTCGCGCGGCACGGTCGCGATCATGGGCCTGCTCGGCCTGGCGACGATAGCGTTCGTCTTCGTGGTGGCGGCGGTCGCCGTGCTGCTGGGGGTCTTCCCCGACGACGCCGACGACGGCGACTTCTGGGACATCGTGTGGGGCAACCTGATGCGCACCCTCGACCCCGGGACCATGGGTGGCGACACCGGCTGGGGCTTCCGGTTGCTCATGCTGCTGGTCACCGTGGGTGGACTGGTCATCGTGGCGAGCCTGATCGGCATCGTGTCGGCCGCCTTCGACGACAAGATGATCCAGCTTCGCAAGGGCCGCAGTCTCGTTGTCGAGACCGACCACACCCTGATCCTCGGCTGGTCTCCGCAACTCTTCCTGATTGTCGAGGAGCTGTGCCTGGCGAACGCCTCCCGCAAGCGGGCCACCATCGTGATCCTCGCCGACCGGGACAAGGTCGAGATGGAGGAGGCGCTGCGTGAGCAGATTCCCGCCACCGGTCGCACAGTGGTCGTCTGCCGCAGTGGCGACCCGATGTCGCCGGCGGACATCCGGATCGCCAACCCGCTGGCCGCCCGGAGCGTGGTGATCCTCACCGGCGACGCGGCTGACCCGGACGCCGCCGTCATCAAGACCGCCCTCGCGCTCACCCACGCGCTTCCCGACGGGGCCACCGGCGCCCGGATCGTGGCCGCCCTGGAGAAGCCCGCCAACCTGCACGCCGCCCAGACGGTGGGACGGCAGTCGGCGCAGTGGCTGCTCGCCAGCAGTCTGATCCGGCGACTCACCGCCCAGACCTGCCGGCAGAGCGGGCTCAGCACCGTCTACTCCGAACTGCTCGACTTCGCCGGGGACGAGATCTACTTCACCGACCAGCCCGCGCTGGTCGGCCGCACCTACCTCGACGCGCAGCTCGCGTTCGCCGACTCGGCGGTCATCGGCCTGATGCGCGACGGCGCTCACGTGCTGAACCCGCCTCCCGATGCCACGGTGCAGGCCGGTGACCGGTTGATCGTGATCTCCGCCGATGACACCGGCATCGTGACGGCGCCGCCCGGTACTCCCGACCAGGCCGCGATCTCGCAGGCCACCCAGCCGCCATCGCGGCCGGAACGGACGCTGGTGCTCGGCTACAACGACGGGGTGCCCGAGCTCCTCCAGGAACTCGCCCGCTACACCCCTGCGGGTTCCTCAGTCAGCGTGGTGGCCGACCTCCCCGATCCCGGCATCGCCGAGCCCGAGGGGATGGCCGTCGACTTCCGGAGGGCGGACACCACCAGCCGGCGCCTCCTGGAGGCGCTCGACGTGACCGCCTACGACCACGTCATCGTCCTGGCCGAGGGCCACCACGCCGACCCGCAGGTGGCCGACGCCCGGACCCTCGTCACCTTGCTCCACCTGCGTGAGATGGCCGACCGGGCTGGCAGCCGTCTCAGTGTGGTGAGCGAGATGCGCGACGACAGAAACCGGGAACTCGCCGAGGTGACCCGGGCTGACGACTTCATCGTCAGCGACCGGCTGATCGGGCTGCTGCTGGCGCAGGTCAGCGAGAACCCCTCCCTGGCCGGCATCTTCGACACCCTGTTCAGCGGCGAGGGGTGCGAGATCTACCTGCGCCCGGCAGGGTTGTATGTCACCCCCGGCGCGGAGGTGGACTTCTACACGGTGGTGGCTGCGGCCGCAGCCAGGGGCGAGACCGCGCTGGGGTACCGGCTGGCCGCCGACGCCCGCTCCCGGAGCCGGGGCTACGGCGTCCACCTCAACCCCGCCAAGCCCGAGAGGTTCCAGTTGGGCGAGGGCGACGCCGTGATCGTGCTGGCCGACGACGAGCGCTGACCAGCCGGACCCGGCCCCGCTCAGGCGTCCACTGTCAGGTTCTCCAGCACCTGACGGGCGTCGTCGACCAGTTCGGGCACGGTGTCGGGGATCGACGCGTAGTACAGGGAGGCCGACTCGGGACCGGTGTCCACGATCACCACGATCGCGAGTTCGCCCTTGGTCTGCAGGTTCGGGATGTCGAAGCTGAGGTGCGACTCCACCATCCAGGCGTCGTGGCCGTCGACGGTGATCGCCTTCGACACCAGGTCGTCGCGCGCGACGACGGCATCGGCGTAGAACCTGCCGACGACGCACTTCATCACGATCTCCGAGCCCTCCTTCGGGCTGAAGAAGCCGTCACCGGCGACCAGTTCGGCGACCAGCACAGACGCCACCCAGCTCGCGTCGAGGTCGTAGTTGGGCTCGACGGTCACCGACTGCTGGGCCACGTCACGGGCGAACGGCACCCGGTTGTCGCCGTACACCTCGCTCCAGGGCGAGCCGAGCATCGGATAGGAGATCTTGCCGCCGTGGACCCGGCCGTCGTTGTGCTGCGGCGGGGGATCGGTGCTCTGCGTGGGGTCGAGGGCCGGGCAGACGTTCTGGGTGGGGTTGCCGCCGGGTGAGGCGGTGGGCTGGGTCGGGGTGACCACCCGGCCGACAGCCTGGGTGACGAAGTAGATCACGACGACCAGCACCAGCAGCGCCGCGATGCCGCCGATCCACCAGCCGACCTTCGGCCGCTGTGGCTCGATACTGGGGGGGCCCTGGGTGGCGGGGCCACCGGGCGGCGGGGTCGCCGCCGGGTTGGCGGTGATCGCCGACGTCCACTCGGTGCCTGTCCAATACCGGTACATTCCCGGCTGCCTGCCGGGATCCGGATACCACCCTGCGCCACTCACGCGTGCAGTCTAGTTGGGCGGAGGAACCGGTCCGGGGCGGCAGTACAGCCCGTCGCCAGGCCCTTGACGGGAGCGCGGATCGGCGGTGCCGCGGGCGACTCAGCCGAACCGGCCGGAGATGTAGTCCTCGGTCGCCTTCACGTCGGGGGTGGAGAAGATCTTGTCGGTGGGTCCGACCTCGATCAGCCGCCCCGGGGCTCCGGTGCCGGCGATGTTGAAGAACGCTGTGGTGTCGGAGACCCGGGCTGCCTGCTGCATGTTGTGGGTGACGATCACCACCGTGTAGGTCTCCTTCAGCTCGTGGATCAGGTCCTCGATCGCCAGCGTGGAGATCGGGTCGAGCGCCGAGCAGGGCTCGTCCATCAGGATCACCTCGGGCTGCATGGCGATCGCCCGGGCTATGCACAACCGCTGCTGCTGGCCGCCGGACAGCCCCGACCCGGGCAGGTCGAGCCGGTTCTTGACCTCCTCCCACAGGTTGGCGCCGCGCAGCGCCCGTTCGGCCAGTTCGTCCTTCTCCTTCTGGGGCATTCGGGAGTTGTTCAGGGTGATCCCGGCCAGGACGTTCTCCTTGATCGACATGGTCGGGAACGGGTTGGGCCGCTGGAAGACCATGCCTATCTGGCGGCGCACCCGCACCGGGTCCACCCCGGCGCCGTAGAGGTTCTCACCGTCGAGCAGGACCTCGCCCTCGACGTAGGCGCCGTTGATCACCTCGTGCATCCGGTTCAGGGTGCGCAGGAAGGTCGACTTGCCGCAGCCGGACGGGCCGATGAACGCGGTGACCGAGGACGGCTCGATGGTCATCGTCACCTCCTCGACGGCCTTGAACTTGCCGTAGTAGACGTTCAGGTCGGTGATGTCGATGCGTTTGGTCATGTTCTTTCCTTGGTTCAGCGGCCGCGGCGGGGAGCGAAGCGGGCGGCGATCAGGCGTCCGACGAGGTTGAGCGCCATGACGAGCAGGATCAGGGTGAGGGCGCCGGCCCAGGCCCGGTCCCAGTACGGCTGGGCGACGACGCCGGGATGCGCGTAGGAGTCCCAGACGAACACCGGCAGGGTCATCATCGGGTTCTGGAAGGGGTCGTTGTTGAGGCTGGCTGTGAACCCGGCGACGATCATCAGCGGGGCGGTCTCGCCGACCACCCGCGCGATCGACAAGATGATTCCCGAGACCAGGCCCGCGATCGAGGTCGGGATGACGATCCTCACCACCGTCTTCCACTTCGGGACGCCCAGGGCGTAGGCGGCCTCGCGGAGCTCGTTGGGCACCAACCGGAGCAGTTCCTCGCAGGAGCGCACCACGACGGGGATCATCAGCACCGACAGCGCCACCGAACCGGCGAACCCGAAGACCGACCCGGGCCCGAAGAGCATCGCCATCAGCGAGTACGCGAACAGCCCCGCCACAATCGAGGGGACGCCGGTCATCACATCGACGAAGAAGGTGATCGCCTTCGACAGCCGGTTGCCGGAGGCGTACTCGGCGAGATAGATCGCGGTGAACAGCCCGATCGGCACCGAGATCGCCATGGCGAGCCCGGTGACCCACAAGGTGCCGGCGATCGCGTGGGCGGCGCCGCCACCCTCACCGACGACGTTGCGCATCGAGTAGGTGAAGAACTGCAGGTCGAGCCGGGCCGTGCCCTGGCTGATGACCTCCCACAGCAGCGACCCGAGCGGCAGCAGCGCCAGGCCGAAGGCGCCGGCCACCAGGTGGCGGGCGCGCCGGTCGGCGGCCTGCCGTGAGCCCTCGACCACCCGGGTCACGACCTCCATCACGACCAGGAAGACGGCGAAGGCGACGGCGAGGATGGCGACGAGGTTCGGCGGCGCAAGGAACAGATCGGCCACCGCGTAGCCGACCACCAGTGAGCCGGCCAGCGCCGACGGGGTGGTCCAGCGGGGCAGCATGCCCGAGGTGAGGCCGGGGCCGGCGGCACGCAGCGACGGGGCGGTCATCAGTTGGCCCCGGAGTACTCGGCCCGCCGGGCGACGATCCAGCGGGCGAACATGTTCACCCCGAGGGTGATGACGAACAGCACAAGGCCGGCCGCGATCAACTGGTTCACCTTCAGTCCGAACGCCTCGGGGAAGTTCAGCGCGATCGTGGCGGCGATGGTGTTGGGATTGTCCGAGGTGAGGACCTCGAAGGTGATGTTGCGTCCGCCGGACATCACCATGGCGACCGCCATCGTCTCGCCCAGCGCCCGGCCCAGTCCCAGCATCACGGCGGCGATGATGCCGGGACGGCCGAACGGCAGGACGGTCATCTTCACCATCTCCCAGCGGGTGGCGCCGAGGGCGAGGGCTGCCTCCTCGTGCAGCCGCGGGGTCTGCAGGAAGACCTCCCGGCACAGCGAGGTGATGATCGGCAGCACCATGACGGCCAGCACGATGGCGGCGGTCAGGATCGTCCGGCCGGTGCCGGACACCTGGCCGGAGAAGAGCGGGAACCACCCGAGGTTGGCGTTCAGCCAGCTCCACAGCGGTCGGATCGCAGGGGCGAGGGTGAGCGAACCCCACAGCCCGAAGACCACCGACGGGACGGCGGCCAGCAGGTCGATCAGGTAGCCGAGCGGCTGTGCCAGCCGGCGCGGGGCGTAATGGGAGATGAACAGCGCGATCCCGATCGCCACCGGCACCGCCATGGCGAGCGCGAGGACGGCTGCCCACAGCGTGCCGAAGGCGTAGGGGAGAACCCACTCGACGAACGGGCCGTAGCCCTGCTCGGCGATCACCTGCGAGGAGGCGGTCAGCGCGGGGGAGCCCTGGGCGATCAGGAAGGCGGCGACCAGGGCGAGGACGACGAGGATCGTGACCCCCGCAGCGGTGGCGGCGCCGCGGAACACCGAGTCGCCGATCCGGTGCCGGTCAGGCCCGGCCGTGGGCGGCCGATTCACCGGTTCCTGGTCGTCGGGTGGGACGGCCAGCTCGCGCGGACCGGAGTGGGTCATCGACATTGGCTTCCTCTTGGCGTGGCGCCGGGACCGACAACGCGGCGACGGCGGGACGGCTGTCCCG
>JAEYNS010000345.1 GCA_023412435.1 Actinomycetes bacterium
GGCGGGCACCCCGTCCGCCCTGACCAGCCCGGCGCTGGGGTCACCCCCGCCGCACCCGGTCAGAGCGAGCAGTCCGAACAGGGCAAGGCCGGCGGTCCCGGCGCGCAACGGTGTCACGCCACCTCCACGTCGCACCGCGACGGTCCGTTGCAGTGGTCCGCCTACGCGCTGCGGTAGGGGTCGCCGGCCCGCACCAGGGTGACCTCGACGCCCGAGAGGATCTCGGCCAGCCACTCGGCGAGCAGCACCTGTCCGGCCTCCTCGGAGGGGTAGTGGCCGACCACCACCAGGCCCTTCGCGGGACCGGCGCCGTCGGCGGCAAGGGTGGCGGCGTCGGCGAGGTACTCGCCGATCTCCCACTCGTGACCCTCGCCGATCACCAGCGCATCCAAACCGGGCTGGGCGAGCGCACGGCGGTTGCGTTCGAAGCCGCAGAAGCCGAGGTTGAACCCGACCCGCTGTACCGGCTGGTCGGGCGCTCCGACGAAGCGGGCGGCCTCCGCTCCGAGCGCCCCGGCGACCTGCGCGGCCAGCTCGGCCAGCGTCGTGGCCGGCACCGTGTACAGCCCGTCACCGGCCGGGGGCTCCCAGCCGAGCGCGCGACGGGTGCCCTCGGCGACACCGTCCGGCCTGCGGTCGTGCCACTGGTCGTGGAGTCGCCACACCACAAGGTTGTGCCGGGCGATGAGGTCCCGCTTGGCGAGGTAGACCGGGTCGTGGTCGGCGGCCAGCGCCGCCTCGGCGGCGTTCCCGTGGTCGTAGTAGAGCGGTTCGTGGGTGATGACGAGGTTCGCCCCGATCGCGGCGGCGCGCTGCAGCACGTCGAGGGTGGCGGCGACGGTGACGGCGATCCCGGTGACAGCGGCGGCCGGGTCGCCTGCGACGATCCCGTCCACAGTGGCGGGGCGCGGTGGCACTCCCACCGCAGCGACCACCTGGTCGACGATCCGGGCAGCGGTCAGGGGGGCAGCGACGTTGCTGGTCATGGCGCCCAAACTAGCCAGATCCGCCCGGGCACGCGAACCGGCGGCTACCTGCCCGCGGCGTACCCCTGGGCGCCGCGGGAGTTGGCAGCAGCACCCAACCGGCCGGTCGCCGGGTCTCTGGTGACTGCCGACAACCGGCCCAGCGTCCAGTCGCCGGCCGACTCGAGGACGTGGCCGCGGGCGGCCAGTCCGGCGAGCACCTCCGCGCCGAGCCGTTCCTCGACCACCGCCCCGCCGGGGGTCCACGTCCTCGGCCAGAAGGACGCGACCGCCGAGGTGGTGTGCAAGGTGGGGGCGTCGATCGCCTGTTGCGGGGTGTACCCGCCGACCAGGACGCGCAACAGGAAGCTGAGCTGCCACTGGTCCTGCTGGTCGCCGCCCGGCGTCCCGCAGGCAAGGACGGGTGCGCCGTCCCGCAGCACGAGGGTCGGGCTGAGGGTGGTGCGAGGACGTCGGCCCGGCTCGAGCCGCGCGGGTGAGCCCTCGTCGAGCCACATCATCTGCAGCCGGGTGCCCAGGCAGAACCCGAGGCCGGGGACGGTCGGCGAGGACTGCAGCCAGCCGCCCGAGGGAGTGGCCGAGATCATGTTGCCCCACCGATCGACCACGTCGAGGTGGCAGGTGTCGCCACGGGTGGCGCCGGTGGCGTCGGTGGCGAGGGTCGGCTCGCCGACAGCCGCCGCAGGACCCGCCCCCGGAGCGCCGGGCAGCGAGCCGAGCGGAACGCCCGTGGCCTGGTAGTCGGTGCGCAGGGCGGGCAGCCGGGGGGCCGTCAGGCCGGGGACGTCGCCCGGCCGCAGCTCGAGCGAGGCACGCTCCCCGATCAGCGCGCGGCGTTGCGCCGCGTAGCCGGGCGAGAGCAGGTGGCCCAGCACGCCGGGGTCGGACGGGGAGTCGCCGTACCGGGCATCACGGTCAGCCAGTGCGAGCTTCAGCGTCTCGAGGACGGTGTGCGCGCCGGCCTCGGTGCCCGGGTCGAGCAGGTGGTCGGGCAGCCCGTCCAGGATCGCCAGCGCCTGCAGCAGCACCGGCCCTTGTCCCCACGGTCCGGTCTTGGCGATGGTGAACCCGCGGAAGTCGAGCGTGGTGGCGTCCTCGTAGCCGGCGCTGAAGGCGGCGATATCCGCGGCGGTGATCACCCCGGCGTGGTCGCGTCCGTCGCTGTGGCGGTGCGGGGTGGTGACGAACTGCTCGATGGCCGGCCCCGTCACCCCCCGCCAGGTGGTTCGTGCGGCGTCGATCGCGGCGGCCCGGTCGGCGCCGAAAGCCGCGGCGCTGAGGGCGGTGGAGGCCAGCAGTCCGAGCACCGCCGCGTATTCCCGGTTGGTGACCAACTCGCCAGCGACCGGCAGGCGCCCGTCCGGGAGCCACTGCTGCGCCGAGGTCGGCCAGTGCTCGGTGAACAGGCCTGCGACGCCGCTGATCGTCCGGACCACCGCGGGCAGCACCGGGTGGCCGTCCCCCGCGTAGCCGATGGCGAACCCCAGCACCTCGGGCAGGGACCAGGTGCCGTGGTCGCGCAGCAGTCGCAGCCAGGCGTCCACCGCACCCGGCACGGCTGCCGCCAGCGCACCGGAGCCGGGCACCAGGTCGAGGCCCTCGGCGCGGTAGTGGGCGAGGCTCGCGCCCGCCGGTGCCGGCCCCTGCCCGACCAGGACGCGGGGTCGGGAGGGTTCCTCCGCGGTGGCGAAGACGGCGGTCACGTCGCCGCCGGGGCCGTTGAGGTGCGGTTCGACGACGTGCAGGACGAAGGCGCCGGCGACCGCGGCGTCGAAGGCGTTGCCGCCGCGCTCGAGCACAGCCTGGGCGGCGGCGGTGGCGAGCCAGTGGGTGGATGCCGCCATGCCGAAGGTCCCCTGCAGGTCGGGGCGGGTGGTGGGCGAGGGCGGAGCGGTGAACGCCGGGTTCGTCACGCCCCCGAACCTACAGTCCCGACGGTCCCGCGCTGCCCGTCCCCGGGACGCCTGACCGGCCGGACCTTCCCGCAAACCGGTTGATAGTGCCTCTGCGAAGGGAATCTTCCCTCGGCGACGGCTCTCCAACCGGTTTCGGGGACGGGCGGCGACGTCCTACCTGACCGCGCGCACCCGCAGCGACCGGTAGAGCAGTCCCGCGGCGAGCACGGCCAGTCCACCGGCAACCGAGGCCACCGGCAGCGATCCCGCGAGGGCGAGGCAGCCCAGCGCCCCGACCACGGGCAGCACCCTCGGGTAGCGACGCTGCCCGGGGTCCTGCCGCCAGGCGGCGACGTTCGCGATGAAGTAGTAGAGGAGCACGCCGAAGGAGGAGAAGCCGATAGCTCCCCGCAGGTCGGTCAGCAGCACCAGCCCGCAGACCACGGCGCCCAGCACCGCTTCGGCGCGGTGCGGGACCTCGAAGCGGGGGTGAACGGCAGCCAGCCAGCCGGGCAGGTCGCCCGTGCGCGCCATCGCCAGCGTGGTGCGTCCGATCCCCGCGACCAGGGCCAGCAACGCCCCGAGAGCCGCGGTGGCCGCTCCCACCCTGACCACCGGAACCGCCCACGCCGCGCCGGTGACAGCGGCCACGTCGGCGAGTGGGGCCACGGAGCCTGCCAGCTCGTCGGGACCGAGCGCGTGGAGTGCGGCCAGCCCGACCACCAGGTAGATGCCCAGCACCACGGCGAGCGAGATCGTGATCGCACGCGGGATGGTCACTGCCGGGGCCCTGACCTCCTCGCCCATGGTGGCGATCCGGGCGTAGCCCGCGAAGGCGAAGAAGAGGAAGCCTGCCGCCTGCAGCACCCCGAGCGGGTTCCAGTCGAGCCCGGCAGCTGCCGGGGACGGCGTGGGCGCCGCGGCCCCGAGCGCCACCACCACCGCCAGGGCGACGAGGGTGACAGCGACGAGGACGCGGGTGACCGCAGCCGTCCTGGTCACGCCGCGGGTGTTGACGAAGGTGAGCGCCGCGACCGCGGCCACCGCCACCGGCCGCACCCAGGGCTCCGGCACCGCGTAGGCGGCGAAGGTGAGCGCCATCGCCGCCGCGCTGGCGGTCTTGCCGACGATGAACGCCCATCCAGCGAAGAACCCCGGCCACGGGCCGAGCACCTCGCGTCCGTAGACGTAGGTGCCGCCGGAGACCGGGTACTGCGCCGCCAGCTGGGCAGAGGACGTCGCATTGCAGAACGCCACCACGCCGGCCACCAGCAGGCCGACCAGCAGCCCTGTTCCTGCCGCGGCCGCCGCCGGGGCGAAGGCGGCGAAGACGCCGGCGCCGATCATCGAGCCCAGGCCGATGACCACGGCGTCGGCCAGGCCCAGCCGCCGGGTGATGGGCCGCTCCACCGGCTCAGCGTAGCCCGCCACGGGGAGCCGCCCGCGACACCAGGGCGCGAATTCCCCCGGCCAGCCCATCTCAGCCCGTTGCTCAAGTCGCCGAGAACTACTCAAGTCGCCGAGAGCCGCCCGCCTTGGGTAGCGGTCGACGCTCATGGGTGGGTCTCGACGCAGAGCGGTCCCGGAGACGGTACGCGGCCCCTTCCCTCATGACTATTACAGGACTAGAGTAGCGGCGGAGGTGGCGACGTGACCGAGGCGGAGCTTGTCGTCCTGAGTCTCGTCGTGGAGCAACCACGCCACGCGTACGAGATCGAGCAGGTGATCGCTGAGCGCGGCATGCGGGACTGGACCGACATCGGCTTCTCCTCGATCTACTACGTGTTGCGCAAGATGGAGAAGGCGGGTCTGGTAGCGGGCAGGCAGGACGCGGCCGCAAGCCGTGGCCCCGCCCGCACCACGTACTCCCCCACCGGCGCAGGGTTCACCGCGTGGACGCAGGCAAGCCTGGCCGCGCTCGCCACCGCGAGGGTGCGGACGCCGTTCCTGCTCGGGCTGTCGAACCTCGCCGGCCTGCCGGTCGAGGATGCGCTGGCCGCGGCGCGCGCCTGCCTGGCGGAGCTGGACCAGCACCTCGAACAGGTGTCTGCGAAGCGACGCGAACTCGACGAGCCCGCGTGGTTCGTCGTTGAGGTCTTCGACTACAGCGAGCAGACGCTGCGCTGTGGGCGGGATTGGGTAGCCGGCCTGGTGTGCCGGCTCGAGGAGAGAGTGGGGGCGTCATCATGACAACACCGACCAGGGCGCGGACGCTGAAGCCGTTCACCCCCGAGATCGCCGAACTGCCGGACCGCCTGATGGCGGTCGCGTCCACCACGGGGGATCCCAACGTGGTGGTCCAGAACGTGTTCCCCGCGCTCTACGGCGCGGTCTATGGCCGGAAGTTCGCGCTCAAGAAGGAGGGGATCGAGTTCAAGGTCGAGGCCGTGCGCGGCCGGTTCGCCGGAGGCGTGGACTTCTGGCAGCTCCCGCGCGGCCAGTGGCGGGCGGAGTGGGCCATCCCTGTCCCCGAGGGCACCACGCAGGTGGCCCAGAAGGACCCGGCAGTGCCGGTGGCTGTCCAGACCTGGCAGTACGGGACCGTGGCGCAGATCCTGCACATCGGCACCTACGCCGGCGAGACGCCGACGATCACGAAGCTGCTGGAGTTCATCGAGGCGGAGGGCTGGCAGATCATCGGACCGCACGAGGAGGAGTACCTGACCCGTCCCGGCCCGAAGGCAAAGACGGTGATCCGCTACCAGGTCGCCCGGCGGACCTGAGCGCTGCAACGCGCCGGTCGCGAATCGGGTCGATCCTGCCTCAGGTGGGCCCGCTTGGGGCACTATGTGTGGTCAGGTGGGAGGCACTACAGAGAGGTGGCCATGACCGGGGCGATCGAGTTCGTCAGCAACTACTCCGATCTCAGTGATGACAACGGATTCCAGTTCGAGTTCCACTGCGACCGGTGCGCCAGCGGCTACCGGACCCGGTACGACGGCTGGGCGGCCGGCACCGTGAGCAACATCCTGGACGGCGCGAGCAGCCTGTTCGGCGGGCTCTTCGGCCAGGCCGCCGACGTCTCCGAGCGCGTCAGGTCAGCCCAGTGGTCGAAGGCTCGCGACGACGCCATGGAGCGTGCGGTGCAGGAGATCAAGCCGTCCTTCATCCAGTGCCCGCGCTGCCGGCAGTGGTCGTGTCGCGAGCGCTGCTGGAACACCAAGAAGGGCCTGTGCAAGGAGTGCGCCCCTGACATGGGCGTCGAGATGTCGGCGGCCCAGGCGTCCCGCTCCGTCCAGGAGGTGTGGGCTCACGCCCGGATGTCGGCCGAGGACAAGCACCTCAGCGAGGCGGACTGGCGCCAGACCATCAGGGCGTCCTGCCCCGCGTGCGAGGCACCGCTGGCCACGAACGCCAAGTTCTGTCCCGAATGCGGCGAGCGGCTGCAGAGTCAGGACAACTGCGGCGAGTGTGGGACCAAGATGCAGCCGAACGCCAAGTTCTGCGGCGAGTGCGGCGCCCCTCGCCCGCAGTAGGGCTCCACGCACCGCTGGACGGCCAGCGCCGTCGATGCCGGCAACTCCCGGAAGGCGCTGGGGTCAGCTCTCGACCCACTCGGTGATCGCCGGGTTCCTGCCTTCGGCGTCGGCGGTGCACTCCCACCGGTGCGTGACCGTCGGGGTGTTGTCGATGGACGTGCGAACCTCACCGGCCACGAACCAGCCACCCTGCTCCTCACGGCTGAGGGTGTGTCCCACGAGGGCCGAAGGATCGGCCGCCCGCTGCGTGGCGGCGGCCTCGCAGCCGGTGGTCGCCCGGTCGGCGGGGGTCTCCGTCAGCATGCCCCAGACCCCGGTGGCGATGAACCACACCCCCGCCGCGATGGCGAGGGCTCGAAATGTGCGCCGGGTGCGGTCCGGATCCCGATCAGGCTCCACGGCCCCCCTGCCTTGTCAGCGCCGCTTGAGGCGCAGTCTGCATCGTGAACGAGGTGGACGCCGTGAGCGAGCCCCGCTTCTTGCACTGACCAGGTGTGTCAGTGGCGACCCCAGCAAGATTCGAACTTGCGACACAAGGTTTAGGAAACCTCTGCTCTATCCCCTGAGCTATGGGGCCCGACCCCCGCGCGGGGGCCTGGACAAGCCTACCGTGCTGGCAGCCTGCCTGATCGCCCCGGCGCCTCCCGGCCACCTCTACGATGCAGGCCCTTCGCCGGCGCTGCCGCCGCGGTGGGCGGGACGCAGTTTTCGAAAACCGCGGGAACTGCTGATGGTCGTGGTGGGCAAAGCCGCCCATGGTCCACGACATCAACCCGACTCATTGTCCAGTCGTTCAGCAATGCCAGCCCTATACGTTGGAGGAGCTACCTGGCGCGGCGAGGCCGCTAACCAGCGTCCTGCGCTCAAATTGGCCGGTCACCCGGACGGAGGACGCCGCAGGCGTGGTGATGTCGGCTCACTCGGTGCGGGCACGCGTCCGGGGACGAAGGGCCCGGTCAGCCTCGACTACCCGAGAAAGAGAGAAGTTCCTGCCCGGGGGGATGGGGCAGGAACCTCGCCAATGAGTATGGCATGAAACGCATCAACTGTCACATGGTTTCCACGGACTTTTTTTTCGGCATTCGAGCCGGCTGGAGCCAGGGCCCCCACCCGGGTTGCAGGGCAGGCACAGCGGGTGTGCCGGGGGTCACTGGCCGGAGGCCGCGACCTCCGCCTTGAGCTCCTCGAGATCGAGCGCCTTGACCTGATCGATCACGCTCTCGAGCTGGTGGGCGTTCAGCATGCCGGACTCGCGGAAGACGAGGTACCCGCCCCGGAAGGCCATGATGGTCGGGATCGACTGGATCTCGAGCGCACCCGCCAGATCACGCTGGTCGTCGGTGTCCACCTTGCCGAACACGACGTCAGGGTGCTGTTCGGAGGCAGCCTCGAAGGTGGGTCCGAACATCCGGCAGGGGCCGCACCAGGCAGCCCAGAAGTCGACGAAGACGACGTCGTTGTTCTCGACCGTGGGTCCGAAGGACTCGCGGTTCAGCGCAACGGTGGCCATGGGGTTCCTCTCATCGGTTACACCCCCGACAACGCCTCCGCGGATGGTGATATTCCGTCAGCTGGTGGCCACGAAGATGTGCTCGGCGAGGGCGGACGGCAGCACGCACCGTCCCTGCGCGGTCAGAATCACCTGCGAACCCAGCAGCTCCGCCTGGATCGGCACCCCGGGACGAACCCCCGCCTCACCCATCCGCTTCAGCGCGGCGAGGGCGGCCTGGACCGCCTCGCTGAGCCGGCGGATCACGACGGTGTGGGATCGCAGCCCGTCGTGCAGTCGCTGGCTGAGCGGCTCGGCGCCGTCCAGGAACCCCTCCCGGGCGGGTTCGGCACCCAGTTCGTCCAGCGCGGGGATCGGATTGCCGTAGGGCGAGACGGTGGGGCCGCCGAGGATCGCCACCAGGCGCCGCTCGACGTCGGTGGAGATGACGTGCTCCCACCGGCAGGCCTCGTCGTGGACCAGGTCCCACTCCAGGCCGATCACGTCGGTGAGCAGCCGTTCGGCCAGCCGGTGACGACGCATCACGCGCGTTGCGAGCTGTTCGCCCAGCGGGGTCAGGACGAGGTGGCGGTCCTCGTGCAGCGTCACCAGGCCGTCACGCTCCATGCGCGCGACCGTCTGCGAGACCGTCGGACCGCTCTGCTTGAGCCGCTCGGCGATCCGCGCCCGCAGCGGCGGAACGCCCTCTTCACCGAGCTCGTAGATCGTCCGAAGGTACATCTCGGTCGTGTCGATGAGCTCGCTCATTCACCCTCCATCCAGATGGGGCCAGACTATCGTCATGGCGCCCCCCTCCTCAGGCGAACCCCGAACGGTGCGGGTCGACCCGGACCGGCTGGCCGGCTGGCTGGAGAGGTTCCAGCAACGGCACGGGCCGATCGCCGCCACTGCCGCCGCCGAGCGGCTGCGCTGCGCGGCTCCCGACGGCGCCGTGGCCGAGATCCTCCTGCGCTGGGGGCCGCTGCCACGGGAGGTCGACCCGCTGACGGCCGTGACCGACCAGTTCCTCGCCGAGCGAACGGTGGGCGTGCTCATCGTGCGGCGCAAGGCTCACGCGGTCGGCGTCTTCCGTGGCGCGCACCTCGAGCAGGGGCACCACGCCTCGCACTACGTCCAGGGAAGGACCAAGGCCGGCGGCTGGTCGCAGCAGCGCTACGCCCGCCGTCGCTCGCACCAGGCCGACCGCGCCTTTGCGGCCGCCGCCGAGGACGTCGAGCGCCTGTTGTTGCCGTACGCCGCCGAGCTGGAGGCCGTAGTGCTGGGCGGGGACGGGACGGCCGCCCGGGGGGTGCTGGGCGACCCCGCCTTCGACCGGCTCCACGAGCTGGCGGCGGTGACCCGTCACCCTGTCTACCCCGTCGCCGACCCGAACCGTTCGGTGCTCGAGGGCTTCGCCGCGATCTATCGCGCCGTGCCGATCCAGCTCAACGACCTCGCCTGAACCCTGTCCCCCAGCGTCTCATCGCCGGACGAAGACCACGACGCCCGCGAGCAGGGCGAGGGCACCCGCGCCGACGAGCATCAGGATCGTCCTGGTCTCATCCAGCGGCACATCGGGGGCATCGTCCGGTTCCTCGTCGGCACCGGTGGTGGAGGTCGCCGACGGCGTCGGGGTGGGAGTGGTGGTCTCGGCGTGGGCAAGGTTCACCGGCCCCAGCAGTACGGCGGCCAACACACCCACCAGCGCCAGCGTCCGACGCGCCCACAACCCCATGGGCGGAGTCTATTGCCCCGGCCGATCCCCGGGCCTACTCGACCCACCGGCACCGGTCACAGGTCCGGGGCCACCAGCGCCCCCCAGACCACGAGCACGATCATCACCAGCAGGGCGCCGGTGACGATCAGGCGGCGGGTGCGTGGGTTCACGGCTCCAATCTAGGCGATCGCGAAGCCGCCCCGCCGGGCCTATCTCGACCCGCCCGCCGCCGGTTATCTTGGCTGCGTGGGGTCGCTATGGCTGGCTGCAGTAGCCGTCGAGGAGGTGCGCGCCCTGTTCGGAGCGTCCGAACCGGAGGCCGCGGCCCTGCGTGCGCTGGCCGCCGAACGGTTCGGCCCGCACCGCGATCCGGCCCCCGGCCTGCTGGGCAAGCTGGGTCCGGTGTTCCGGCGTGCCCCCGACGCCCCGGTGATCCGTCCCGACACCCCGGTACGTGAGGACTGTGACCGCCTGCTTGCCGGCCGGCACGTCCCGCCGCACCGGCTGGCAGCCAGCTGGCGGCTGCTGCAGGTCTGGGTCGAGGCAAGGTCCTGGTCGACCCACACCTGCGAGGTGGACGAGCACGCGCTCAACGCGATCGAGTTCGACCTGGCCAGGGCCGGGGTCCCGGCCCGTGACAGCGTCCGGGGGCTGCTGGTGCGCGACCTCGAGACCGGCCTGTTCCCGGCCCCCGGGATGGCGGCCGGCTACAGCTCCGGTGCGCAGGTGGCCGAGGCGGCGGCAGCCTGGACAGCAGTACTGGCCGCCCTCGAACCGGCCACCGCGGCCTCGATCGGTGACCTGGTGGGCTGGCTTGACGGCTTCGGCGACTGGACGGCCGCGGG
>JAEYNS010000364.1 GCA_023412435.1 Actinomycetes bacterium
GGGTGGGGTGGGCTTGGGCGCCGGCGTAGCGGCGGGCGTGGTGGTGGTGCCGGCGGTCGTCAGCTTGATCTTCGGCCCGTAGTCGGTCAGGAAGCCGCCGGAGGGCTTCATCACGCGCAGCTTGACCCAGTAGCTGGTGGCGGGGGCGAGCCCGGTCAGGGTGATCTTGCTCGAGGTGGTGAACGCGTAGCGGGAGTTCGTCCACGGTGTGGCGTCGAACTTCAGGCGGTAGCCCGGTGCGCCTGCCAGCGGCGTCCAGCTCACGGTGGCCGAGTTCGCGGTGGTGCTGACGACGGTGGGGGCCGCGGGGGGTCCGTCGAAGGCGGCGGTGGTGAAGCTGATCGCGGGGCTGTACTGGCTCTTGTTCGAGCCCTTGCTGTCGATCACCCGCACCTTGGCGTAGTACTTCGTCGCCGGCTTGAGCCCCGTCAGGGTGCCGGACGTGCCGGTGAACCTGAGATAGCTCGGGCTCTTCATCTTGCTCGATGTCGAGTACTGGATGCGGTACCTGTCGGTGGTGCCGCGCGCGGACCACGCAAGGGCCGCCGTGGTGGTGGTCAGCGCGCTGCTCGTGAGGCCGGTCGGCGACAGCAACGGGTAGCTGTCCTTGCTGCGCGTCGTGACCTTGAGCGTCTTGCTGTAGCCGCTCAGGAACCGTCCCTTGGCATCCATCGCGCGGACCTTGACCCAGTAGGTCTTCTTGGACTTCAGGCCGGTGAGTTCGACCCGGTTCGAGGTGGTCTTGCGGTAGACCGGCTTCTTGAACGCGGAGTTGTCGGCGTACTTGATCCGGTAGGCGGTCACCCCTGAGCGCGCCGACCAGGTCAGCATCACCGAGGTGTTCGCCGTCGACACGGTGCTCAGTCCGGTCGGTGCCTTGACGCTGGCGGCCTCGGCAGGTTGCGCGAACAGCCCGCCGCTCATCATCAGCAACGACACGAGCAGCGCGACCAGACATAGGGCACGCCGGCCGTGGGACATGAGCGACTCCTGGGACGCAAGGGACGTAACGCTCGGGACGCTAGCAAGCCTCGTCACGAACCCCTGAGTTACACCTGTGGAACTCTCAAGGTCCGCTCAAGGGGTCGAAACCCCGCGGACGGGCACCCGCACAGGGAACGGGTGCGACGGTGTCAGGGCAACCAGACCGTGGCGCGCAGCATGTTGTGGTCGGACGGGATGACGCCGACCCAGCGCCCGGCACTGTTCACGTTGACCACGGTCTCGTACTCGCTGACCCGCATCGGGCTGACGAAGATGTAGTCGGGGTTCGACCCGTTCACGTGGCCGGGGAAGTTGCGCGCCTTGCGCCGGTACATGTTGTAGCTGGCGTAGGAGGTGCGGATCCGGTTCTCGACGAAGGCGCCGGGGGCGGTGCCGCGGGTGCGGTAGCCGTTGCCCAGCGGATCGGCGTAGCCGGCGGCCTCCATGATGTCGTAGGGCGCGTTGGTCGGCTTGTCCCACTTGGTCGAGTTGAAGTCGCCGACGGCGATCACCGGCAGCCCGTCGGGGTTGTTCCGGCGGATGATGTCGACCACGGCGTTCGCCTGGCGGCGGCGCACGTTGTAGTACTTCCTGGACCCCTTCTTGTCGTTGCTCGGCTCCAGGTGCGTGCTGAGGAAGAAGAACCGCTCACCTGTCGCCTTCTGCTCGAAGATCGCCCAGGTCGCTGCCCGCTTCGACTTGCCCTTGGGCAGGAAGGCGGACCCCTTCCGCACCAGTTCCACCCGGTCGGCGTTGTAGACGATCCGCACCGCGAGCGAGGCACCCCTGCGGGAGTCGGTGATCCGGTACGGCGCGCCGAGCCGGCGGACGATGTCCTGGTACTGCGTGCCACCGCCCGGGATGCGGCCCTGCGAGGCCTCCTGCAGCCCGATCACATCCGGGTCCTGGTCCCGGATGGCCGCCACCACAGCCCCCCGCCGCTTCGCCCAGGAGGCCTTGCCCTTGGAGCAGTTCTCGCACAGCACGTTGTAGGTGGCGACGCGCAGCGGCAGCTTCTCGGGCGTGCTGGCCGAGACGACCCTCGACCAGGCGGTGACGGCCTGGCCGGTCGCGTCGAGGGCGCGCACCCGGACGTGGTAGCCGGTGCCGCGACGCAGCTTGCGCAGCGCCGCCTTCGGCTCGTCGGTGGTCAGGGTGCGGGCGTCGCTCAGATCCGGGTTGGCGCTGAACTCGACCTGGTAGGACGCCGCCAGGTCGACCGTCGGCCAGGTCACCGACAGCGAGGTGGTGGTGGCGGGCTCGACGTCCACCGCGGGGGTGGCGGCAGGGAAGCGCTGGGCGGCGGTGGTGAACCGGCTGACCGGGCTGGCGCTGCCGACAGTCCCGTCGACCGCGCGGGGCCGGACCCGCACGTAGTAGGTGGTCTGGGGTGCGAGGCCGGCCAGCACGGCGACGGAGTCGGTGGTCAGCACCCGGCGTGGGGACAAGAAGGGGACCGACTCTCCGACCTCCACCACCCAGCCGGGGGCGGGCGCGCTGCTCCAGGACACGACCGCGGCGTCCGCCCGGGCGCCGATGTCGAGGGCGGGCGGCGGGTCGGGCAGGGTGGGTTCGGCCGACACCGGTGAGCGGACGAAGGCCAGCGGAAGCAGCAGCACGGTCACGATGGCAACGAGACGGCGAAGCCATCGCCCTCGGCCACTCGACACGGTTGACTCCGTCCACGCTCGCCGCCGGGTGGGAGACCCATCCGGATTCGTCGGAATCTACCATGCTGAGAGGCTCCTGAGAGGGCGCGCCCGGGGGCCACCTAGGCTGGAGCGCATGAGGGACGTCGCCGCGCTCGGATTCGGGCTGCTCGGGGCCGCGGTGGCTGCTCCGCTGGCCCTGGCCGGCGCCATCCACCTGGTCGCCCGTGACCGGGTGACCACGCTCGAAGCGGTGCCCGCCAGCCCTGTCGCGCTGGTCCTGGGCGCCGAGGTGTACCCGGGCGGGCGCCCGTCCGCCTTCCTGCGTGCCCGGCTCGATGTCGCGCTGGCGCTGTACCGCCGCGGCCTGGTTCGGGCGCTGCTGGTCTCCGGGGACGGCACCAGCCGGTTCTACGACGAGCCCACGGCGATGCGGGACTACCTGCTGGAGCGCGGCGTCCCTGCCGAGGCGGTGCTGGTCGACCCGGCCGGGCTCGACACCTACGCCTCCTGCGCCAGGGCCCGCGACGAGTTCGGGGTGCACCGCCTGATCGTGGTCAGCCAGCGGTACCACCTGCCGCGGGCGCTGGCGATCTGCCGGGTGCTCGGGCTGGACGCCTGGGGGGTGGGCGACACCACGGTTGCCGACCGCTCGCCGCGCACCTGGGCGCACGGCACCCGCCGCGAGCTCGCGGCCAACCTCAAGGTGCTCTGGGACATCGCGCTGCACCGTCCGTGGGTCACTCGCGACCGCGCAGTGCGACGCTGAACCCCGCCGCAGGGCTGGTCCGGAGGAGTCCCGGCGACATGCGAAAATGGCAGCCATGCTGTCACTGCCCGCCGTGTTGAGTGCCCGTGTCGAAGCCGTTGCCGGGATCGATCCCGAACTTCGTCCGGCCACTCGTCCCCAGTTCGGGCACTACCAGTCGAACGTTGCGCTGCGACTGGCCAAGGCGCAGGGCCGTCCGCCGCGCGAGGTCGCGGCCGACCTGGTGGAGCAGATCGACCTGGCCGACCTGTGCGAGCCGCTGGAGATTGCAGGGCCCGGCTTCATCAACTTCCGGATCCGTGCCGAGGTGCTGGCCAGGGTGGCCGGCGAGGTGCTGGACGACCCCCATGCCGGCGTCAACACCACCGATCACCCCAAGCGGGTGGTGATCGACTACTCGGCGCCGAACGCCGCCAAGCAGATGCACGTCGGCCACCTGCGCTCGACGATCATCGGCGACTGCTTCACCCGGGTGCTGCGCGCCACCGGCCACACGGTGATCCCGCAGAACCACATCGGCGACTGGGGCCGGCAGTTCGGGATGATGGTCGAGCAGCTGATCGACGAGGGCGTGGACGCGTCCACCCTCGACCTCGCCGGGGCCGAAGACCTCTACAAGCGGGCCAACGCCCACCTGAAGGAGTCGCAGGAGTTCGCCGGCAGGGCCCGCGACCGGGTGGTCGCGCTGCAGGCCGGTGACCCGGAGACCCGGCGGATCTGGCAGCAGATCATCGACATCTCGCTGGCGGGCTTCAACGCCACCTACGCGCGGATGAACGTGCTGCTGACCGACGACGACGTCGCCGGCGAGTCGATCTACAACGACGACCTGCCGGTGGTCGCCGCCGACCTCGAGGAACGCGGGATCGCCGTCGTCGACGACGGTGCCCTGGTGGTGTTCGTGGACGGCTTCCCCGCGCCGGCGATGATCCGCAACTCCCAGGGCGGCTACGGCTACGACTGCACCGACCTGGCCGCCGTCCGGCACCGGGTGGGCGAACTCGACGCCGACCGGTTGATCTACGTCGTCGGTTCACCGCAGCAGTTCCACTTCGACCTGATCTTCGCGGTCTCCCGCAAGGCGGGCTACCTGCCGCCCCAGGTGTCGGCGGAGTTCGTCGGCTTCGGGCAGGTGCTCGGTGCGGACGGCAAGAAGTCCTCCACCCGCGAGGGGACGGCGGTGACGCTGAACTCGCTGCTGGACGCCGCCGAGGCGGAGGCCGCCCCGTCCATCGCGCTGGCGGCGATCAAGTACGCCGACCTGTCGTCCGGGTTGCAGAAGGACTACGCCTTCGACGTCGAGCGGATGGTGGCCACCACCGGGGATACCGGGCCGTACCTGCAGTACGCCCACGCCCGGGTCACCCAGATCCTGCGGAAGGCCGCCGCCGAGGGCTACGCCGCCGGGCCGATCACCGTCCTGACCGAGCCGGAGGAGCAGACGCTCGCGCTGCTGTTGTCCCGGTTCGGCGAGATCGTCGACTCGGTGGCCGACACGCTGCAGCCGCACCGGCTCTGCGGCTACCTGTACGAGCTGGCCGGTGCGCTCAGCGTCTTCTACGAGCGGTGTCCTGTGCTCAAGAGCGAGGGTGACCTGCGGGCGTCCCGGCTCGGGCTGTGCCAGGCGACCAAGAAGGTGATCGCGACCGGCCTCGACCTGCTCGGGATCGAGGCGCCCGAGCGGATGTGACCTCGCCCGGGAACCGTCGCTGGCCGGTCAGGCCAACGGGTCGGGGTTCCCCGCCGCGTCGGACGCGAGCCACGCCGCCCCGATGATCCCGGCCCGGTTGCGCAGGGCGGCGGGGACGATCGGCGCGTGCAGCGTGAGCTTGGGCAGGAACTTCTCCGAGTCCTTCGAGATCCCGCCGCCGACCACGAACAGGTCGGGCCAGAACAGCGCCTCCACCCGCTCGTAGTACCGCTGCAGGCGCGGGGTGTACTGGGAGTAGCTCAGACCGAGGTTGGTCTTGACCGAGGCGGCGGCCTGGGTCTCGGCGTCATGGCCGTCGATCTCGAGGTGCCCCAGTTCGGTGTTCGGAATCAGCACCCCGCGGTAGATCAGCGCACTGCCGATGCCCGTGCCGAGGGTGGTGACCAGAACCAGCCCGGGGTGGTCCTTGGCGGCCCCGAACTTCACCTCGGCGATCCCGGCGGCGTCGGCGTCGTTGACGAGGTGGACGGCACGCCCGATCCGCTCGGAGAAGATCTTCTCCGCCGGGGCATCGATCCACGACTTGTCGATGTTGGCCGCCGACCGCGTGGTGCCGTGGGTCACCACCGCCGGGATGGTGACCCCCACCGGTCCGTCCCCTGTCAGGTCGGCGAAATGCGCGACGATCTCCGCCACCACGTCGGCGACCGCCTCGGGGGTGGACGGCTTCGGGGTCGGAATCCGGAGCCGGTCGGCCGCGAAGTCACCCTTGGCCAGATCGACAGGGGCCCCCTTGATGCCCGAGCCGCCGATGTCGATGCCGAGGACTGCGTTGCTCATGGCGACACCCTAGCGATGCGACGCGGCGCGGGGGACCCCGTCGCTGCGTGACATCGACCGCGGTAGCGTCCGGAGCCCGCGCCGCCGATGGGTAGAGTCTGCGCCGTGACAACCTGGCTGGTGACCGGCGGGGCCGGATACATCGGGGCGCACGTGGTGCGGGCCCTGGCTGAGGCGGGAATGACGCCGGTGGTGGTCGACAACCTGTCGTCCGGGCTGCGTGGGTTCGTGCCGGACGGGGTGCCGCTCGTCGAGGGCGACATCCTCGACACCGACCTGCTGACCCGCACCCTGGACGCCCACTCCTGCGCGGGGGTGATCCACGTGGCGGGCTTCAAGTACGCCGGGGTCTCCGTCCAGCGGCCGCTGCACACCTATGCCCAGAACGTCACGGGAACGGCCAGCGTGCTCACCGCGATGGAGTCGGCGGGGGTGTCGAACATCGTCTTCTCGTCCTCGGCCGCGGTCTACGGCACCCCGGACGGCGACCTGGTCACCGAGGACTCCCCGAAGCGCCCGGAGTCGCCCTACGGCGAGTCGAAGCTGGTCGGGGAGTGGCTGATCAACGATGTCGTCCGGGCGCAGGAGGGCTTCCGCGGGGTGTCGCTGCGGTACTTCAACGTGGTCGGCTCGGTGACCGACGAGGTCCACGACGCCAGCCCGCACAACCTGTTCGCGCTGGTCATCGAGGCGCTGATCGAGGGACGGACGCCACGGATCAACGGCGACGACTACCCGACCCCTGACGGCACCTGCGTGCGCGACTACGTGCACGTCGGCGACCTGGCGATCTCGCACGTCGCGGCGGCCCGCGCGCTCGAGACCGGACGCCCGCTGCGGCCCGCCTACAACCTCGGCAGCGGCGAGGGGCTGTCGGTGCGGCAGATCATGGACGCGATGGCGCGGGTCACCGGGATCGACTTCACCCCCGAGATCGCGCCGCGCCGCCCGGGCGACCCGGCGCGGATCGTCGCCACGGGGGAGGCAGCGGCGGCCGACCTCGACTGGCGGATGCGCCACGACGTCGACCAGATGGTGGCCTCGGCCTGGTCCGCCCGGAACAGCAGGTAGCCGACCAGGCTCAGAACTCCACCCAGCCCGGCGGGACGGCGGCCGGCGCGTCGCCGGGTGCTGCCGGCTCCCCCGGCGTCTCCGCGGGGCCGGCCGGCTCGTCGGCGACGACCACAGGTTCGGTGACGTCGTGCTCGGGCCGCTCGTGGAGGAGCGCTTGCAGGGTTGCCGCCCTGGCCCGCAGCGTGGTGGCGTCCGTCCCCTCGGCGTGGACCGAGAGGTGGACCCCTGCCGTGTGCACCGAGAGGTCGGCCAGGCCGAGCCGGCGAGAGAGCGGTCCCTGGCTGATCCGGACCGACTGGGCCCGGCTGTGCGGCACCACCTGCCAGCGGCGCACCAGCCAGCCGTGCTGGGCCACGAACAGCCGGTCGTCGAAGCCCCAGCGCAGGAAGGGCGCCGAGAGCGGGTGCAGCCAGCGGGACGACCGCGGTGCCGGCTCGAGCGGGACGTGCTGGTAGTCGGCGGACGGCCACAGCGCGGCCAGCGCGATCCTCACCTGGTCGGCGTTGCCCGCCGGCAGCATGATCGTGCTGACTCCCTTGTCGTTCTCGTCGGTGGTGACCGCACCCCAGCCGACCACCTCGAGGTCGATCCGGTACAGCCCGAGCGAGCGCCAGATCAGTGACTGGCTGAGCTGGATCGCCTGCACCCGGCGGGCCGGCAGCGACTGGCTGGTGAGGCTGGTCAGGCCGCGGGTGATCCGCAGGCCCGCCGGGCGGCGGGACAGGGTGTAGTTGAACTGCCCGGTGATCCGCTGGGTGAGGAAGCCGATCAGGCCGGTGCCCAGCGGGATCAGCAGGCCGAGCGAGGCCAGCCCGAGATCGAAGGCCATGGTGATGCCGATCGCGATCAGGCCGCTGAGCAGGATGCCGATGAACTCATGCGAGGTGACCGCGGCCAGGACCAGGGTGGCGGGGTCGATGCGGACCAGCACCTCGTCCTCAGGGCTGAGGTCGGACAGCACCTCTCCGGTCGACAGCTGGACCTCGGGGGCGGTTGCCGGACGGTGGCCGCGGGCGCGGGCGAGCAGGTAGTCGCGCAGCTCGTAGGCGCGCTTCAGGCTGAGGTAGCGCAGCTTGGCCGACTCGCCGCCGCCGATGTCGATCTGCAGCTCCGCCAGCCGGAAGAGCCGGGCGGCGAAGGGCTGCACGACGTCGATCGCCTGGACCCGTTCGAAGGCGATCCGCTGCGAGCTGCGGAAGATGGCGCCGGTGTCGAGCCGGAGCTCCTCGGCGTCCACCACGAACCTGGTGAACCGCCAGGACAGGAACCCGGCGACGACCGCCAGCACAGCGACGAGGGCGACCCCGGCGAGCAGGAACTGCACCGGGGGGAGCTGGTCGCTGCCCTCGCTGCCGTCCGGGATGAACTCGCGACCCGCGCCGAGGATGATCGCCAGCAGCACCACCCAGCCCCGGATCAGCGGGGTGAGCGGGTGTGGACGCTCGGTGAGCTTCCCGGCCGTGGCGGGAGCGTCCGGCGGCGCGACCTCAGGTGCCGACGGCGGGGCCGGTTCGACCGCGCGCCGGGTGTCGCCGATGTCGGTCACAGCGGCAGCGCCTGCGATTCGCCGGCCTCGATCAACCGATCGCGCAGCCGGGTGGCATCGGCGTCCTCGAGCCCGGGGATGGTGGCGCTGGTCTCGACGCTCGCCGTGACGAGGGAGACCCTGGCCAGGCCCCAGAGCCGCTCGATGGGGCCGGAGGTGACCCGCACCGACTGCATCCGGCCGTACGGGATCGCCACCAGCTTCCGGCTCCACAGGCCGCTGCTGATCAGCAGGTCGTTCTCGCGCTCGGCGTAGCCGAAGGCCCGCGTCCAGCGCCATGCCCTGATGGTGATCCAGGCCAGCCACACGACGCCGACCCCCGCGATGGTCCAGGCCACCCAGGGGGGCAGCAGGAACCAGGCCGCCGCCACCGACCCGGCGATCCACAGCAGGTTCCCGACCGCGGCGTCGACGGCGCGCGCGTTCGCGGCCCTGGGCGCGAGGCGCTGCCACGACCCCGTGGGAGGGGCGAAGAGGTCGTCCATGGGAGTCAGCCTATGCCCGGGCAGGGGCACCGCCGCGGCGGTGCGGAGGCCGGCTGTCAGCCCCGTCCCCGCTTCCTGACCTTCGGGTTGCGGATCTCGACGCCGCCGAACATGGCGACCCCCTTGAGGATCACCACGGGTGCGCCGGGCTGGGGCGGAGCGACCTTGATGTCGACACCGCCGAAGATGCCTGCGACCTGGTTGCGCACCTCAACGCCCTCGGGGACCTTCACGTCCACTCCGCCGAACAGGGCGAAGGTGTTGATGGTGATGACCGGTGCCTCGAACACCGCTTCGGTGGTGTCGAGTTCGACGCCACCGAAGACCGCCATCGCGGAGGTGTTCTGGTGCACCCGCCAGTGGCCCTTGCGGGTGGTGCCGGAGAAGACCGCGATCACCTGGTCGGCGACCTGGCTGGCGTTGGTGGTGTCGATCGTGGCGGAAGCGGTGGGCGAGGTCGCCACCAGCGGCGCGGGACGGACGAGCGGGCCGTCGACGCTCACCAGGTCACGGGTCAGCGGCACCAGGTCGTCGAAGGTCTCGGCGGCGCGGGCGAGGCCGATCCGGCGGTCCCGTTCGGGAGCGGGCAGCAGGCCCTCGTTGGTCGCCTCGGTGAGCAGCACGATGACGTGGTCGCGGTCGAGGTCGGTGGCGGGGATGTCGCCGCCGACAGCGGGACCGACGTCAGTGGGCTCGGACGGAGAAGCAGTCATGGGCACGACGCTACGCCGCGCTCCCGGGCGCCTGCTACCCGCCGGGCCCGGCTCTGGGGACGGTTCGGGGG
>JAEYNS010000001.1 GCA_023412435.1 Actinomycetes bacterium
CGGTGGGCGCGTACTCGGGGCCGTCCCGCCAGGTTGCCATGCCGCCCATGCTAGTGCTGGGGAGAAGCGTCGCCGGGTCCTGCAGGAGCGGGTCGGACAGGTAGAGTGGGCAGGCATGGCGAGGGAACCCCGCGCCGAGTGAACTGACTCAGGAGTGAGGATCATGCCGGTAGGCAAGGTGCGCTACTACGACGCCGAGAAGGGCTTCGGCTTCCTGGCCAAGGACGACGGTGGTGAGGACGTCTACGTGCGCGCCTCGGCGCTGCCGGAAGGGGTTACCAGCCTGAGGCGCGGCCAGAAGGTGGAGTTCGGCGTGGTGGAGGGCAAGAAGGGGGAGCAGGCACTGTCGGTGCGGCTCGTCGACCCGCCGGTGTCGCTGTCCAAGGCGGCCAGGAAGTCGCCGGAGCAGATGGCGGTGATCGTCGAGGACCTGATCAAGATGCTCGACGGTCTCGGCAACGGCTACCGGCGCGGACGCCACCCCGAGGGCAAGGTCTCGGCCAAGGTCGCCTCCGTGCTGCGCGGCGTCGCGGACGAACTGGAGCTCTGAGTGGCGGCCACCATCGAGCTCGACGCCGCCTGCGCACAGGCGGTGGAGGTGGCCCGCGCGGCCGCCGTCCGCAGGGCTGGGGTCTTCGACGTCGGCGAGCACCTCGGGGTGACCGCCGACGACACCAGGGTCGCCACCCACTACTTCGCCTGTGACCACCCGGCCTACCCGGGCTGGCACTGGGCGGTCACCGTCGCCCGTGCCTCGCGCGGCCGGGTGGTGACGGTCAACGAGGTCACGATGCTCCCGTCCGAGGGCGCATTGCTGGCCGCACCCTGGGTGCCCTGGGCCGACCGGGTGGCAGGAGGGGACATCACGCCCGGCGTTCTCATGCCGACGGCGGACGACGACCCTCGGCTCGACCCCGGCTACACCGGCGGGGAGGCCGCCAGGGACGCCGACCCGGCGGAGCTCTCCCAGATCCGTGCGGTGGTCGCCGAACTCGGGCTCGGGCGTGAACGGGTGCTCTCGCCGTACGGCCGCGACCTCGCCGCCGTGCGCTGGGCGTCGGGCGAGGGAGGCCCCGACAACCCGATGACCCATCAGGCGCCCGGGCTGTGCGAGAGCTGCGGCTACTTCCTGACGCTGAGTGGCTCGCTCGGGCGGGTGTTCGGCGTCTGCGCGAACGAGTTCTCACCGTCCGACGGCGAAGTGGTGAGTCACGACCACGGGTGCGGTGGGCATTCCGATGTGCCGGAGCAGCGAATGGAGATCGACCTCGCCCAGCCGGTCTGGGACACCGTGAGCGTCGAGGAAGGCCTGTTCGACTAGGGCTGTGGACGCGCCGGCCGCAGCCGGTGACGCCTCAGCCCCTGGGTGGCGGCGCGGTCAGCGCCTCGGCCGCGTCGTCCCCCTCGGCGGCCGCGGCCGCCTTGCGGCGGCGGTGCCGCGTCCAGGTGATCGCCGACCCGACCAGGCCGATGCCGACCCCGACCACGCAGACGCCGAACCACCAGCCCTGGCCTGCTGCGGACAGGGCGTCGAACTGGATTCCGCAGACCACAGACGCCACCACGAAGGCCGCCGTCCCCAGCGAGACGATCCCGGCTCCGTCGGGATCCAGGGCTCGTACCGGGGCCTGCTCCAATACCGCAGGATGGTGGTCGGGGGAATGCACGGACACCACCATATGCGAGGAGTTCGTGGCCCTACCATGTGCGCCATGTCAAACGCTTCGGCTCCCCCGGAATCCTCCACTCTGCCCAGTTCCACCTCCTCCTTCGACTCCTGGTTCGAACTCACCAAGCGTGGCTCCACGCTGGGCCGTGAGATCCGGGGCGGCCTGGTCACGTTCTTCACGATGGCCTACATCATCGTGCTGAACCCGCTGATCATCGGCACAGCTCCCGATGCCAACGGCAACCTGATCAACGGCATGGCCGCCAGCGCGGAGGGTGCCGTGCCGGCGTCCATCGCCGCGGTCGCCGCCGCCACCGCCCTGATCGCCGGCCTGCTCACCCTGTTCATGGGCGCCTACGCCCGGTTCCCGATCGCGATGGCCGCGGGCCTGGGCCTGAACGCCGTCGTCGCCTACGCGATCGCGCCGCGGATGACTTGGCCGCAGGCGATGGGCCTGGTGTTCTGGGAGGGCCTGCTGATCACGATCCTTGTGCTCACCGGCTTCCGCAAGGCGGTCTTCAACGCCGTGCCGCGCACCCTGCGCGCGGCGATCTCTGTCGGCATCGGCCTGTTCATCGCCCTGATCGGCCTGGTGGACGCCGGCATCGTCCGGCCCGGCAACCCGCTGGTGCAGCTGGGCATCAACGGCAGCCTGCTCGGTTGGCCGATCGCGGTCTTCGTGCTCGGGCTCGTGCTCATGGTCGGCTTGTACGTGCGTCGCGTGAAGGGCGCCATGCTGATCGCGATCCTCACCGCGACCGTGCTGGCCGTCATCCTGCAGGCCAGTTTCGCGATCGGTGGCAAGACGGACGAGAACGCAGCCGGCTGGATGCTCAACGTGCCGTCCTTCTCCGGCTGGTCGCTGCCCGACCTGAGCCTGCTCACCGTGCCGTTCCGTGACCCGATGGACTTCCTGTTCGGTGCGTTCACCGCCGCCGGCGGTCTCGGTGCCGTGCTCGGCGTCCTGCTGCTGGTCTTCGCACTGCTGCTGGCCGACTTCTTCGACACCATGGGCACGATCGTCGCGGTCGGCGCCGAGGGTGACCTGCTGCAGGAGGACGGGAACCCGCCGCACACCCAGGAGATCCTGCTGGTCGACTCGATCGGTGCGCTCGCCGGCGGGCTGGGCTCGGTGTCGTCCAACACCTCCTACATCGAGTCGGCGGCCGGCGTCGGCGACGGCGCACGCACCGGGATCGCGTCGCTGGCCACCGGTGCGGCCTTCCTGCTCAGCCTCGTCCTGGCTCCGCTGGTCAACATGGTGCCCTCCGAGGCGGCGGCACCGGCGCTGGTGTTCGTCGGCTTCCTGATGATGTCGCAGGTGGTCCACATCGACTGGAGCGACCCGGAGAAGGGGATCCCCGCCTTCCTGGCGCTGATCCTGATGCCGTTCGCCTACTCGATCACGGTCGGCATCGGCGCGGGCTTCATCTTCTACGCCCTGATCAAGGTGCTGCGCGGCAAGGCCTCGCAGGTCCACCCGCTGCTCTACGGTGTCGCCGTTGCGTTCCTGATCTACTTCGTCCAGGGAGCCTTGTTCAGCGCGCTGGGCTGAGCCGGACCCGATCGGAGCGGGGGGGGCCGGGCGCCCGGG
>JAEYNS010000013.1 GCA_023412435.1 Actinomycetes bacterium
GGCCAGCTTCTGCGAGGGCTGCGGCGCGCCGCTGCTGCCGACGGAGCCGCCACCGCCCCCACCGGCCACCGAGGGCTCGGCGCAGACCCGCAGGCTGGGCGTCGCCGCTCCCGTGGTTCGCTGCCCCCAGTGCGGCGGCACCATCGATGCCGACGGTTACTGCCAGACCTGCGGCGCGAAGGCCCCCAGCCGGCGCGATCATGTCGAACTGGAACCCGCCGAGTGGCTGGCCGGGGTGTGCGACCGGGGCCTGGCCCACGCCCGCAACGAGGATGCCATCGCGTTGTGGGCCTCTCCGACCGCCCCCGCCGGGGTGCTGGTGGTGTGCGACGGGGTGTCGACCTCGACCGAGGCCGACGTCGCGTCCCAGGCCGGGGTGGAGCGCGCCTGCGCCGTCCTGTCCGAGGCGGTCGCCGCCGCCACCGGGCCGGGGCACGATTTCGCCGACGCGCTGATCCGCGCCGCCGCCGAGGCCAACGCGGCGATCTCGGACGCCACCACGAGTGACGGCCCGGTGGCGGGCTCGGCCACCTTCGCCGCCGCCGTCCTGAACGGGGACACCATCCACTACGGGTCGCTGGGCGACAGCCGGGTCTACTGGTTCTCCGGCGAGGAGCAGGTCCTGCTGACCCGCGACGACTCGCTGGCCCAGGAGTTCATCGAGCAGGGCATGGACAGGGGCGAGGCCGAGGCGATGCCCAAGGCGCACGCCATCACCCGGTGGCTGGGCAGCGACGCCGAGGACGTGGTGCCGCGCACCGGAACCTACCGGCCGACCGGCGACGGCTGGCTGGTGGTCTGCTCCGACGGGCTGTGGAACTACGCGTCCGAGCCCGCCGAACTCGCCGCCCAACTGGCCGATGCGAGCCGGCCGGACGACACCCCGCTCGGCATCGCGCGCCGGCTCGTGCAGTGGGCCAACGCCAGCGGCGGCAAGGACAACGTGACCGTCGCGCTCGCCCGCTACCGGGCTAGGCTGGAAGAACCGGTGGCCGCTGCGCCGGCCGGAGAAGGGGAAGCACACGATGGCTGAGTTCACGTCCGCGGTCTACCAGAACGAGTACCTCCCGGACGGTGGAACCGACGTCAACGCCATCGTGACCATCTCCTGCACCGGAGCCGGCGAGGCGGGCAAGACCGGCAGCGGCGACGCCGGCGAGATCATCATCGTCGACACCTCCGGCTCGATGGGCCACACCAACATGAACGCCGCCAAGCAGGCCGCCATGGTGGCGCTCGACCACATCCTCGACGGCACCTACTTCGCGGTCGTCGCCGGCAACCACAAGGCCTACCTCGCCTACCCGATGGTGCAGACCGGCGCCGGCATGGTGAGGATGGACCCGCGCACCAGGGCGGAGGCGCGACGGGCGATCAGCTTCTTCCGGGCCGACGGCGGCACCGCGATGGGCACCTGGCTGAACCTCGCCAAGGCGCTGTTCGCGTCGGTCGGCCCGCTCGCCAACAAGCACGCGATCCTGCTCACCGACGGTGAGAACCACAACGAGACGCAGAGCCAGCTCGACGCCGCGATCGCCAACTGCGTCGGCCACTTCCAGGTCGACGCCCGCGGTGTCGGGGTGGAGTGGAAGGTCTCCGAGATCCGCAAGATCGCACAGGCCTTGCTGGGCAGCGTCGACATCATCCCCAACCCGGCCCAGATGGGGCAGGTGTTCGCCGAGCTGATGCGGCGCTCCATGTCGCGCGGGGTCGCGAACGCCGAGCTGCGGGTCTGGATCCCGCAGGGCGCCCAGGTGCAGTTCGTCCGGCAGGTGTCCCCCACCGTGGAGGACCTCACCCACCGCGGCAGGCCGGTCAACCAGCTCACCATGGCCTACCCCACCGGCTCGTGGGGCGACGAGGAGCGCGACTACCACATCGCGATCCGGCTGGCCGCCAAGACCGTCGGCCAGGAGCAGCTCGCCGCCCGGGTGCAGCTCGCGGTCGGCAGCGAACTGCTCACCCAGGGTCTGGTGAAGGCGAAGTGGTCAGCCGACACCAACCTGACCGCCCAGATCAACCCCGAGGTCGCCCACTACACAGGGCAGACCGAGCTGGCGCAGGTGATCCAGGAGGGCCTCGCCGCCAAGGACGCCGGCGACGAGGCCACCGCCACCACCAAGCTGGGTCGTGCCGTCCAGCTCGCCACCGAGACCGGGAACGCCGAGGCCACCGCGAAACTCCGCAAGGTCGTCGACATCCACGACGCCCGGACGGGTACGGTTCGGCTGAGGGCCGCCGTCGACAAGGCCGACGTGATGGCCCTCGACACCGCATCGACGAAGACCACACGAATCAGGGGCTGACATGCCGATCTGTCCAGCGGGACACCACTCGACGGCGACCGACTTCTGCGACACCTGCGGCCTGCCGATCCCGCAGGACGCGCCGCAGGCGCTGCCGGCCGAGGCCGCGGCTGACCCGCTGCAGCCCCCCGCCGCCCTGGTCTGTCCCAATTGCGGGACGCCGAACGTCGCGGAGGCGTTGTTCTGCGAGGCCTGCGGGCACGACTTCATCGGCGGCACGGCCCCCGCGCCGGCACAGCCGACCAGTCACGAGAGCGAGCCGCCCGCAGCCGACGTCCCTGCCGGTGAGGTGCCGGTCGGCGACCCCGCGTCCGGCCTGCCGGAGGCGGGGTTCGGCCCGACAACCGTCGAGGTCGAGGCGCCCGCCACGCCCGCCACCCCGAGCGTGGAGTGGGTGGCGGAGCTGTGGATCGACCCCGACTGGTACGCCGCCCAGGGCTCCACCGACCCGCTGCCGTCGCCGGGACTGCCCGATATCGTGCCCCTGGTCAAGGAGACGAACCTGATCGGCCGGGTCTCCACCAGCCGCAACATCTACCCCGAGGTCGACTGCGAACTGGACACCGGCTGCAGCCGTCGGCACGCCCGCCTCACCACCGACGGAAGCCGCTGGTGGATCGAGGACCTCGAGTCGGCCAACGGCACCTTCGTGGGGGCCGCGGCAGGGCCGCTGCCCGCCATGCCGATCCCGCGGGGCCGCGTCGAACTGGCCCCTGACCAGCGGATCTACGTCGGCGCCTGGACCCGGATCGTGATCCGTCGTGCCACCGATGACGAGCGTGCGGCCTTCGAGGGCCTGCCCGGCTGAGGCGACCTGGACGCGTCCGTCGCCGATGACGCTCTCGGCGAACCCGTTGCGCTGTGGGCGGACGGACGCGGCCTGCGCGGGAGCCGGCGGCTAGATTGGCTGGGCAGAACGAAGGAGGCATGGTGGAGATCAAGGTCGGCATCCAGCACGTGGCACGCGAAATCACCGTCGATACCGAGCAGACTGCCGCCGAGGTGGAGAAGAACCTGCTCAAGGCGCTGTCCGACGACACCCTCCTCACGCTCACCGACGCCAAGGGTCGCAAGGTGCTCGTTCCTGTCGACAAGATCGCCTACGTCGACCTCGGCCAGGAGCACGTCCGCCCGGTCGGCTTCGGCACGCTGTAGCCGCCGCGTCGGGCGCGCTCGGGGCGCGGTGACGATCGGCTATCCTTGAGCGGTACGCACACCTTCGTGCGTCCCCGCTGTGGCCGCCGATCCGCGCCGCCGGCGGGTTTCCAGACCAGCACCCAGCTGCTGGACGACGAAAAGGCATGACGCTGAGCATTCAGAGCAACGAGCCCGCGCTGCGGGCGGACGCCGAACCCACCTTCGCCGATCTCGGCGTGATAGCACCGATCGCAGACGCGCTGGCCGCGGTCGGGATCGTCCACCCCTTCCCCATCCAGAGCCTCGCGATCCCGATCGCGATCACCGGCACCGACATGATCGGCCAGGCGCGGACCGGCACCGGCAAGACCCTCGCCTTCGGCGTCTCGCTGCTGCAGCGCATCCTCGTCGCCGGCGACGAGGGCCACGACGACATGCCCGCCAAGGGTCGCCCCCAGGCGCTCGTGATGGCCCCCACCCGTGAGCTGGCGCTGCAGGTGGCCCGCGATATCGAAGTGGCCGCGGCGGTCCGGCAGGTCAGGGTTCTGACCGTCTACGGCGGCGTCGGCTACGAGCCCCAGCTCGAGGCGCTCGCCACCGGTGTGGACGTCGTCGTCGGCACCCCTGGCCGCTTGCTCGACCTCGTGCAGCGGCGCAACCTGGACCTGTCCCACGTCAAGGTGCTCGTCCTCGACGAGGCGGACGAGATGCTGGACCTCGGCTTCCTGCCCGACGTCGAGAAGCTGATCAGCAAGACCCCGAAGTCCCGCCAGACCCTGCTGTTCTCGGCGACCATGCCGTCGGCGATCGTGGCGCTGGCCCGGATGCACCTCAACCAGCCGGTGAACGTCCGCGCCGAGACCCACGACGCGCAGATGACCGTCCCGGACACCACCCAGTTCGTCTACCAGGCGCACGACCTGGACAAGCCGGAGATCATCGGTCGGGTGCTGCAGGCCGAGGGCCGCGGCCGGACCATCATCTTCACCCGCACCAAGCGGGCGGCGCAGCGCCTGGCCGACGAGCTCGTCGACCGGGGCTTCGACGCCACCTCGATCCACGGCGACCTCAGCCAGGTGCTGCGGGAGAAGGCCTTGAAGAAGTTCCGTGACGGCAAGGTCGACGTCCTGGTGGCGACCGATGTCGCCGCCCGCGGCATCGACATCTCCGACGTCACCCACGTGATCAACCACGAGTGCCCCGACAGCGAGCTGACCTACGTGCACCGGATCGGCAGGACGGGCCGCGCCGGCGCCTCGGGCGTCGCGATCACCCTCGTCGACTGGGCCGACCTCACCCGCTGGAAGGTGATCAACCGGGCGCTCGGCCTCGACTTCGCCGAGATCCCCGAGACCTACTCCACCTCCGCGCACCTGTTCGCAGACCTCGGCATCGCCGAGGGCACCAGGGGACGGCTGAAGGCGGCGGCACCGCGTCCGCCGCGGGAACCCGGGGAGGGCAGGGACCGCGGCTCGAAGCGGACCGGTTCGGGCGACGGCGACACCGACAAGCCCCGGC
>JAEYNS010000021.1 GCA_023412435.1 Actinomycetes bacterium
CGTTCATCCGGTCGAGCACCCGGTCGAGCTTGATGGCACCGGCCCCGAACGGTGAGGCGTCCATCAACCGCAGCACATCGCGCGGGCCGAGCCCGACCACCCACTCGGCGTACTCGTCGAGCTTGCCCGCAGCCTCGAGTCCGCCGATCACAGCGCCCATCGAGGTCCCCGCGATCCCTGCGATCTCGTAGCCACGCTCCTTGAGCACCTGGATCGCCCCGATGTGCGCATAGCCGCGGGCCCCGCCGGAGCCGAGGACGAGTGCTATACGTCTGGGCATGGCCCCATGATAGGGAGCGCCCGGCACGTACAGTGGCTGCCATGGCTCAGCCGCCCTTCCAGCCGACCCAACCGCAGGCGCCGGTTCCCGCGCCCCAGTGCTACCGGCATTCCGGACGGGTGACGTTCATCAACTGCCAGCGGTGCGGACGGCCGATCTGCCCCGATTGCATGATCCCGGCAGCGGTGGGCTACCAGTGCCCCGACTGCGTCTCGGAGGGCGCGCGCAGCACCCGTCAGAACCAGGGGCCCTACGGCGGCGTCCGCTCCCGCCGGCCCGCCCAGACCTCGATCGTGCTGATCGTCATCAACGCGGCGGTGTGGGCCTTCCTGCTACTCACCGGTGGCGCGGCGAGCCCCTGGTTCCTGCGCCTGGGGCTGCGACCGACCGGGAGCTGCGTCCCCACGGACAACCCGGCACAGTTCTTCCCGGGTGCCGGCGCCGAGGCCTGCGCCCAGCTGGGGCCGGCTGCGACCTGGCTGCCGGGCGTGGCCGAGGGTGCGCTCTGGCAGCTGCTGACCAGCGCGTTCACCCACCTCGACCTGGCCCACATCGGCTTCAACATGCTGGCGCTGTGGTTCCTGGGGCCGCAGCTCGAACGGGTGGTGGGACGGACCCGCTTCCTCGCCCTCTACCTGCTCGCGGCGCTGGCCGGTTCGGCCACTGTGATGTGGCTGAGCGGCGACCAGACCATCACGTTCGGCGCATCGGGCGCGGTGTTCGGCCTGATGGGTGCCCTGATCGTGCTGGTGCTGAAGGTGCGCGGCAACGTGCAGCCGATCCTGATCTGGCTGGCGCTCAACGTCGCCTACACCTTCTTCGGGCCCGGCTCGATCTCCTGGCAGGGCCACGTCGGCGGCCTGATCGGCGGGGCCGTGGTCGCCGCGATCATCGCCTACGCCCCGAGGACCGACCGCGCCCGGGTCCAGGTGATCGGCCTGGCGGGCTTCGGGTTGCTGTGCTGCCTGCTGATCGGCCTGCGGATCGCCCAGCTGGCCTGATCCCGGCAGGTCAGCCGGCAGCCGGCTCTGCCACCGCCGCCCGCGCGGCGACGAAGGCCGCCACGCACGCCCTGACGTCCGCCACGCTGTGCGCGGCGGAGAGCTGGACGCGGATCCGTGCCTTGCCGCGGGGCACCACGGGGAACGAGAACGCGATCACGTAGACGCCGGACTCGGTCAGCATGTGGTCGGCGATCCGCGTCGCCAGCCGCGCACCGTCGTCGCCGGGGAACATCACCGGGGTGATCGGGTGCCCGCCGCCGCCGAGCTGGAACCCCGCCTCGAGCATCAGCTCTCGGAACAGCGCGGTGTTGCGGGCGAGCTGCGCCCTGGCCTCGGCCTGGCCGGCGACCAGGTCGAGCGCCGCCAGCGAGCCGGCGACCACGGCGGGGGCGAGCGAGTTGGAGAACAGGTAGGGACGCGAACGCTGCCGCAGCAGGTCGACAACCTCCTTCGGGCCGCTGACGTACCCGCCGGAGGCGCCGCCGAGGGCCTTGCCCAGGGTGCCGGTGTAGAGGTCCACCCGATCCGCCACGCCCAGCGCCTCGGGGGTGCCGCGGCCGTGCTCACCGACGAACCCGACGGCGTGGGAGTCGTCCACCACGACGAGGGCGCCGTGGCGCTCGGCGAGGTCGCAGATCCCCGGCAGCGGGGCGAGGGTGCCGTCCATCGAGAACACCCCGTCCGTGACCACCAGCTTCCGCCGGGCACCCGCTGCCGCGACCAGCTGGGCCTCGAGGTCGGCGAGGTCGGCGTTGCGGTAGCGGTAGCGGGCCGCCTTGCAGAGCCGGATCCCGTCGATCAGCGAGGCGTGGTTGAGCTCGTCGGAGACCACGGCGTCGCGCTCGTCGAGCAGCACCTCGAAGAGTCCGCCGTTGGCGTCGAAGGCCGACGAGTACAGGATCGTCGCCTCGGTGCCGAGGAACTCCGACAGCCGCCGTTCCAGTTCGACGTGCTGGGTCTGGGTGCCGCAGATGAAGCGGACGGAGGCCATGCCGAACCCCCAGCGCTCCGTCCCCCGCGACGCGGCCGCCACCACCTCGGGAGGGTTGGCCAGCCCGAGATAGTTGTTGGCGCAGAAGTTCAGCGCCGGGCCGGCGGCGGTCCCCACCCGGGCCGACTGGGGGGTGGTGAGCTCGCGTTCCACCTTGTAGAGCCCCGCCTCGCGGAGTTCCTCGAGGGTGGCCGCCAGCGCCTCGCGGATGGTGTCGTCGTACACGTGAGACAGCCTAAGCGGGGATCAGGCGCGCAGCTCCAAGGTGCAGCACTTGATGCCGCCCCCGCCGAGCAGGAGCTCGTGCAGGTCGACCGGCACCGGGTTGTAGCCGCGCTCCCGCAGTTGCGCCGCGAAGCCGACCGCCCGCGGCGAGACCAGGACGTTGTAGCCGTCGCTGGCGCTGTTCAGTCCGAACACCGCCCCGTCGTCGTGTCCGACCTTGACGGCGTCCGGGAACCGCGCGGCCAGGATGCCGCGGCTCGCCTCGTCGAACGCCTCGGGGAGGTAGGCGATGCCGGCGGTCTGGCCCGGCGCGACCACGGGGTCCAGCACGGTCAGGGCGGTGTCCAGGTGGTAGAACAGGGGCTGCACGAGGGTGAGCGAGAGCACCTCGCGTCCGAAGACCTCCGCCACCTCGCGATGGCTGTCGCCCGAGGAACGGAAGCCGGTGCCGGCGATGATGGTGTCGCCGGCGAGCAGGAAATCGCCCTCGCCCTCGTTGACCTCGGCGGGGGTCACCACCTCGAAGCCGTTCGCGGCGAACCAGGTGGCGAAGTGGCCGGCTTCCGGCGCGCGCTCGGCGAACCGGAACCGTGCCCCGTAGGCGACGCCGTCGAGGGTGAAGCCGCCGTTGGCGGTGTAGACCATGTCGGGCAGGCCGGGCACCGGGTCGATCAGCTCCACCTGGTGGCCGAGCGAACGGTAGGTGTCGTAGAGCGTCTGCCACTGCCGCAGCGCCAGCCCGGTGTCGGTGGGACGCGTCGGCTCCATCCACGGGTTGATCCGGTATGTCACGGTGAAGTGCTCGGGCCGGCACATCAGGTAGCGGCGGGGGTGCCGGTGGCGGGCGGCGGCCTCGACTGGCGGGCTCGCCAGGGCGGTCTTCGTCATGGACGGCTCCTGAGCTTCAGGTGTGCGGCGGACACTGTCCTGAGGCCCGTCACGGCTCACTGTCCGCTGCCTGTCCGGGCACGCCACGCCCATTCTGGCACGACCCGGCAACCCGACCCCTCAACTCCAGTCGAGGATCACCTTGCCGCACCGACCGGAGCGCGCGACGTCGAAGGCCTCCGCCCAGCGGGCGGCGGGGAACCGGTGGGTGATGACCGAGCGCACGGAGTCGGCCAGGGACGGCGAGGTCGACAGCATCGAGCTCATCAGGTACCAGGTCTCGAACATCTCCCTGCCGTAGAT
>JAEYNS010000025.1 GCA_023412435.1 Actinomycetes bacterium
GCCTGTCGGTGCAGCTCACCGAGGCGCTGGCGGAGTGCTGGCACGCCCGGGTACGCGCCGAGCTGGGCCTGGGCGGAGACGGCTCGCGAGAGGCGATGATCCGCGACCAAGCCTACCGCGGCTCGCGGTACTCCTTCGGGTACCCGGCCTGCCCCGACCTGGCCGACCGTGCCAAGCTGGTCGCCCTGCTGGAGCCGGAGCGGATCGGCGTCGTCTTGTCCGAGGAGCTGCAGCTGCACCCGGAGCAGTCGACGGACGCGCTGGTGGTCCACCATCCTGAGGCGAAGTACTTCAATGCGCGGTGAGCTGCGCTGGCTGGTGGCGGGGCTGGCCGCGCTGCTGCTGGCCGGCTGCACCGTGGAACCGCCGGCCCCCACCGAGCTGCCGTCACCGTCTCCGACGCCTCTGCCGCGCGACTTCACGGTGACGACCTCGGGACCGATCCGCGGCGCCGATCCCGCGCTGGCGCTGGGGGACACCGACGCGCTCCTGGTCACGAACGTCTACCAGCGCCTGATGCTGGTGGACCCCAACACCGGCGAGCTCAAGCCGGACGCCGCCACCGACTGCATCTTCAGTTCCGAGACCGTCTACGAGTGCACGCTGCCGCCGGCTCTTGCCTTCCACAACGGCAACCAGGTGACCTCCTCCGACGTCCGCTTCAGTATCCAGCGCGCCCTGCGGCTCGACGTGGCAGGGACCGCCGTCGGGATGCTGGACAGCCTGGTGAGGATCTCGGCCCCCGACCCGCAGACGGTCAGGTTCCACCTCGCCTTCGCCGACAGCAGGTTCGGCTACGCGCTGACGTCGCTGACCGCCTCGATCGTGGACGAGGAGAGCTTCAACCCCGACACCGGGCTCCCGCTGGAGACGCTTCCGATCGGCTCGGGGCCCTACCTGGTGGAGTCCATCGGCGCCGAGGGGGCGATCCTGGACAGGTTCGTCGACTACGTCGGGCCGCTGGTCGGCGTCCTCGACCGGATCCGGCTGAAGCGCGTCGCCGACTCGGCGGCCGCCGAGGCCGCCATTGCCGACGGCAGCACCGACGTGGTCTGGCGAAGCCTTGACCCGCCGGCGCTGGAGCGGCTGGAGGCCGAGATCGAGGCCAACCCCGACAGGACCACGGAGTTGGGCTTCACCCGATTCCCGCTCGACGGCACCCGGGTCACCCGGCTGGCCTGGGTTGTCGACTCCGAGCACCGCGGGGACGCCCGGTTGCGTGAAGGGGTGGCGCTGGCGCTGCAGGCCGACCGGACGCTGGCCTCGCTGGTTCCGGCCGGGCTCGAGGGGCACGTGCCGTCCTTCCCGGTGGGTGGCCGCCCGACCCTCCCCGGCATCGAGGGAGACCGCATCATCCTCACCCTGCGCTACCAGCCGTCCTCGCCCGGCCACGCCGACGTCGCCAGCCTGGTGCGGGCCCGGATCGAGGAACTGGACCGGGTCAGCGTCCGCCTGGTCACCGAGGGCGGCGCCGACCTGGTGCTGTCCGACTTCCCGGCGTGGGTGCCGACCGCGGCCGGGTGGCTTCAGGACTACCTGGCCGACCCGCTGCCCGGCAGCGCGGACAAGCTGGCCGAACTCGACCGGCGCGCCCGCACCACCTCAGGTGACGCGCGGCTGGTGGCTCTGGGAGAGTTGCAGAAGCAGGCGGCGGCCGATGCCACCGTGCTGCCGGTGTCGCAGGCCGACGGGATCCTCGTGCTCGGTCGGGGGGTCACCGTGGCGGGTCCGGCGGTGGCCGGTTCGGGACACCTGGGATTGTGGGGGTTGCGGCATGGCTGAGCCGAGCGGGGTGCGCACCGGTCCGTTGGTGGCCGGGGAGCGGGTGGCGCTGACCGATCCGAAGGGCCGCCGCCACTCGATCCTGCTCGCGCCCGGCGGCGTCTTCCACACCACCAAGGGCGGCATCAGCCACGACCAGCTGATCGGCGGCCCGGACGGCCAGGTGGTGACCTCCGCGGGCGGGGTGGCCTACGTCGCCTTCCGTCCGCTGCTGGAGGAGTTCACCGTCACGATGCCGCGTGGCGCCACCGTGGTCTACCCGAAGGACGCCGCGCACATCCTGATGCAGGCCGACATCTTCCCGGGCGCCCGCGTCCTCGAGGCCGGCGCCGGGTCCGGCGCGCTCAGCCTGCACCTGCTGCGAGCGATCGGCACCGGCGGCAGGCTCTACTCCTACGAGCGGCGCCCCGACTTCGCCCAGATCGCCAGGAAGAACGTGGAGACCTTCTTCGGCAGCCCGCACCCGGCCTGGGAGCTGCGCCTGGGCGACCTGGTCGAGACGATCGGGCCGGAGCCGATCGACAGGGCCGTGCTCGACATGCTCGCGCCCTGGGACTGCCTCGACGCGGTCGGCGAGGTGCTGGAGGCCGGTGGGGTGCTGTGCTGCTACGTCGCCACCACCACCCAGCTCGGCCGCACCATGGACACCCTGCGGACGCACGGCGGCTTCACCGAACCGGTGGCCAGGGAGTACTCGGCCAGGGAATGGCACGCCGAGGGGCTGGCGATCCGGCCCGGCCACGGCACGTCCGGTCACACCGGGTTCCTGATCTTCGCCCGGCGGCTCGCCCACGGCACGAAGGCGCCGCTGCGCCGCCGCCGTCCTGCCCCCGGGGCGTACGGTCCCGACTACACGGGTCCCCGGCCGGCCGGGGTGACGAGCGAGCCGGTGGAGGAGTGATGGACGAGGTCGACCAGCTGCGCCGGGCACGCGAACTCGCCGAGCGCCGGCTGGCCGACGCGCGGGCCGACGCCAGGTCGCTGGCCCAGCAGAACGCGAAGCTCAACGCCACCCTCGCCCAGGCCCGTGACTCCCTCGTCGCCCTGCGCGATCAGCTCCAGGACCTGGCCAGCCCGCCGAACAGCTTCGGGGTGGTGGTGGAGGCGCACCCCGACACGGCCGACGTCAGCGCCGGCGGACGGTTGCTGCGCTGCCGGGTGAGCCCTGACGTCGATCGCGCCGAGCTCGCGGTCGGCGCACGGGTGCTGCTGAACGAGGCGATGATGGTGGTCGGGGGCGCACCCGCTGAGGCCACCGGAGACACCGTGCGGCTGCGGGAGGTGCTGCCCGACGGCCGGCTGCTGGTGGCCAGCGCCAGCGGTGACGACGCGCTGCTGGTGCCCGGCGCCGCGCTGGCCGCGTCCGACCTGGTGATCGGCCAGACCCTGCTGGCCGACCGGCGCGCCGGGCTGGCACTCGAGGTGGTGCAGCGCACCGACCTGACCGAGCTGACCCTCGAGGAGGTGCCGGACGTCACCTACGCCGACATCGGCGGACTGGCCGGTCAGATCGAGCAGATCCGCGACGCCGTCGAACTGCCGTTCCGGCACCGCGACCTGTACGACACCTATCGGCTGCGCGCCCCCAAGGGGGTGCTGCTGTACGGACCGCCGGGCTGCGGCAAGACCATGATCGCCAAGGCTGTCGCCAACGCCGCCGGCAGCCACTTCCTCAACATCAAGGGCCCCGAACTGCTGGACAAGTACGTCGGCGAGACCGAGCGTCAGATCCGGCTGATCTTCCGGCGGGCCCGCGAGCACGCCAGCGACGGCCGTCCGGTGGTCGTCTTCTTCGACGAGATGGACTCCCTGTTCCGGACGCGTGGCAGCGGGGTCTCCTCCGATGTCGAGTCGACCATCGTGCCCCAGCTGCTGAGCGAGATCGACGGGGTGGAGAGCCTGGCTAACGTGATCGTGATCGGGGCCACCAACCGTGAGGACCTGATCGACCCCGCGATCCTGCGACCCGGCCGGCTGGACGTGAAGATCAAGCTCGACCGGCCGGACGCCCAGGCCGCCCGCGACGTGCTGGCCCGGTACCTGACCGCCGACCTGCCGCTCAACCATCCCGGCGGGGCGGAGGGACTGATCGACCTCGTCGTCGAGCGCCTGTTCACCCGGGTGCCGGGCAACCGGTTCATCGAGGTCACCTACGCCAGCGGTGCCCGCGAAGAGCTCTACGTCGCCGACTTCGTCTCGGGCGCGATGCTGGCCAACGTCGTCGACCGCGCCAAGAAGGCGGCCATCAAGGACGTCATCGAAGGACGCCCGCACGGCCTCACCGCCGAGCACGTCGCCGCCGCCTGTGCTGCCGAGGTGGCCGAGAACGAGGACCTGCCCAACACCACGAACCCCGACGACTGGGCACGGATCTCGGGCCGCAAGGGGGAGCGGATCGTCTTCCTGCGCACCTTCACCGGGTCGCGCGCGCTGCCGGTGTGACATGCCGGCGGTGATGGGGGTCGAGACCGAGTACGGCATCCTCGCCCCGCGGCAGCCCGACCTCGACCCGCACCAGCTCTCCGCGGCCGTCGTCGACGCCTGGGACGGGCCGGCGACCCCCACGGCGCTCGCCTTCGACGACCCGGTGCCGATCGAGGACCTCCACAACCGGATCCTCGGCAACGGCGCCCGGTTCTACGTCGACCACGCCCACCCCGAGTACTCCGGCCCCGAGGTCACCTCGGCCGCCGCCGTGGTGAGCTACGAC
>JAEYNS010000036.1 GCA_023412435.1 Actinomycetes bacterium
GCCGGAGGCCGCGGCCCTCGACCGGATCAGCTACCGGCTGCACGCCTTCGCCTTCCCGCTGTGGACCTTCACGGTGGCAGCCGGCGCGGTCTGGGCGCAGTACGCCTGGGGCAGGTTCTGGGGCTGGGACCCGAAGGAGACCTGGTCGCTGGTGACCTGGATCGTGTACGCGGCCTACCTGCACGCGAGGGCGACGGCTGGCTGGAAGGGAACCAGGGCGGCCGTGCTCGCCCTGGTCGGGCTGGTCAGCTTCTGGTGGAACTTCGTCGGGGTCAACCTGCTGCTGAACGGGCTCCACTCCTACGCCGGAATCTAGGTCCGCCCACCGCCGGCCAGCCGGGCCGCGAGTTCGGCGTTGACCGCGGCGAACTCCTCCCACGCCGCGCCCGGGGTGGCGGCGCGGGGCGGCGGGCTTGCCCTCCGCTCGACCTGCCAGCTGTCCACCCGGCCGCCGTGCGCGGCGAACCTGACCATCACCCCGTCGGCCCACCCGGTCACCACGAAGTCCTCCGGTGAGCAGCCGGTGACCCGCTGCGGGGCGACCAGCCAGGCCACCGCCGCCAGTTCGGCCTGGATCTGCTGCGCGGTCTCGTAGGCCAGCCGGGCGACTGCGAGCTCGCGCGCGCCGTGCAGCGCTGCAGCGTGGCGGCCGAGAGCGTCCGGTTGGCCGGCGAGCACGGCCCGCACCTCGGCGACGAGCTCGGGACGGTCGGCCGGTCCCAGGCCACGGGCGGCAGCGAAGGCGAGGTCCGAAGGATCCGGATCGGTGCCGGTGAGGTGCAGGGGCCAGGCCCGCAGCAACCCGCGTCGCGCCACGACGGCCCGCTCGTGGCCGAGGTACGGCCCGTACGCCTGCGTGCCGGGGGCGGGGTGGTGGCTCAGGTGGAGGCCCGGGCGGCGGGCGTCCTCGACCAGTTCCAGCCAGACCGGCACCTCCTGGCCGCCGCGGGTGCGGTTCCAGCGCGGCAGCGAACGCTCGAGCAGGTTGCGCTCCAGCCAGGCCGCCTCATGGGCAGAGGCGCAGACCACCGCCTCCACCGCGGCGATCTGGGGCACCATCCGGCGCAGGTGCCTGCGGTCACCCAGGTCACCGAAGTACGACTGGGTGCGGGCGCGCAGGTTGGTGGCCCGGCCGAGGTAGATCACCCGGCCACGGTCGTCCCTGAACCGGTACACCCCCGGCTGGGCGGGCAGCAGGGCGCACCTGCTGCGCACCGGCTGCTCCTGCCCCACCGTGTCATTGTGCAGCGCCGGCCCGACACGGGTGGGCCGGGGGACGCCGGGGGAATGGGAGAATCGGGCCCATGCAGCACTTCGACCTCTGCGTGATCGGCTCGGGCGGCGGGACCTCGGTGGTCACCGGAGAGTTCCGCCAGGCCCGGGTGGCGATCGTCGACGGCGCGCCCTCGTCCGGGGGCACCTGCCTGGACGCCGGCTGCATCCCGAGCAGGATGCTCGCCCATCCCGCGGAGCTGGCCGAGGCGGCGGGGCAGGCCGGCGACCTCGGGATCGACGTGGCCGGGGTGCGGGTGCGGTGGGCCGACGTGAGGTCGCGGGTCCTGGAGCGGATCGATGCTGCCGCGGCCGAGGCGCAGCGCGGCCGCCACGAGAACATCACCGTGTTCCCTACCGCCGCCCGGTTCGTGGGGACGAAGCGACTGCGGCTGGACGACGGCGAGGAGATCACCGCCGACCGGTTCGTGATCGCGGCCGGCTCGCGGCCCCGGATCCCGTCCCCGCCAGGGCTGGACGACCCGCTGGTCGCAGCCCGCGTGCACACCTCGGACGACATCCTGCAGCTGCCCACCCTGCCGCGCAGCCTCGTCGTGGTCGGTGGTGGAGCGGTGGCCAGTGAGTTCGCGCACGTCTTCGCCGCGTTCGGTACCGCGGTCACCCTGCTGCACCGCGGCCAGCGGCTGCTGAAGGCTGCCGACGACGAGGTCGGCGAACGGTTCACCGACCTGCTCAGCCGGCGGGTCACGCTGCGGCTCGGCCACAGCCTGGCCTCCCTCGAGGCGACCGCGACCGGCGTCATCGTCGGGACGGTGGACGACGACGGCGTGGAGTACTTCTTCGAGGGGGAGCGGGTCCTGCTCGCCCTCGGCAGGGTGCCCAACGGCGACACCCTCAACCTGGCGGCCACCGGCGTCGACCTCGGCCCCGACGGACGGGTGGTGGTGGACGCCCGGCAGCAGACCACGGCGGAGGACGTCTGGGCGTTCGGCGACGTCTCCTCCCCGTACCAGCTCAAGCACGTCGCCAACCACGAGGCGCGGGTGGTGCGGCACAACCTGCTGCATCCCGACGACCCGATCGAGACCGGCCACAGGTTCGTCCCGCAGGTGGTGTTCAGCGGACCCCAGGTCGCCTGGGTGGGGGCCACCGAGCAGCAGCTGAGCTCCTCGGGCAGGCGGTACGTCGCGGCGACCCGGGGCTACGGCGAGGTCCCCTGCGGGTGGGCGATGGCCGACACCGACCACTTCGTGAAGGTTCTCGCCGACCCCGCCAGCGGGCAGTTGCTCGGCGGCCACGTGCTCGGGCCGCGCGCCTGCGACCTGCTGCAGCCGCTCGTCCAGGCGATGAGCTTCGGCCTGGACGCCGCCAGCTTCGCCCGCGGCCAGTACTGGGTCCACCCAGCGCTGTCGGAGGTGGTCGAGAACGCCGTCCTCGACCTGCCGCTGCCATGAGGTGGCTTCCGGCGGTGGCGGTGGTCCTGGCCGGCTGCGCGATGGCGCCCGCCGTCCCACCG
>JAEYNS010000074.1 GCA_023412435.1 Actinomycetes bacterium
TTGAACCGGTCGAGCATCCCCTTGGTCTCGGCCACCGCCTCGTGGATGTTCTCCAGCACGGTCTTGCCCTCGGTCAGCGGCGGCTCCTGCTCGAGGATGCCCACCGTCTTGCCCTTGGCCAGCATCACGTCGCCGTTGTCGGGGCGGATCATCCCCGCCATCAGCTTCAGCATCGTCGACTTGCCGGCGCCGTTCGGCCCGACGACGCCGATCTTGGCGTCCTCGTAGAACGACATGGTGACGTTGTCGAGAACCAGCTTCTCGCCCAGCTTCTTGCGGACGTTGTGCATGGTGAACACGAACTCAGGCATTGGGGGCCCCTTCGAGAGCGATGCAGAAGGCGGCACAAGTATGCCAGCCCTGCGGGTGGCGAATTCTCAGACCTCGGCGTCGAGGACGCGCTGCATCACCCGTCCGAGCACCTCGAAGTCCTCGCCGCAGACGGGGTCGACGAGGATCTCCCGCACCGACGCGACGTGGTAGGGGGCCACCTTCACCAGGAAGGCGTAGCCCTCCTCGGTGAGGGAGGCCATCACTCCCCGCCGGTCGCCGGCGCAAGAACCCCGGGCGATGAGGCCCTTGTTCTCCATCCGGGTGACGGTGTGGGTGAGCCGGGAGCGGGACTGCCCGACCTGGTCGGCGAGTTCCGACATCCGCATCGACCGGTCCGGGGCCTCGGACAGCCGCACCATGATCTCGTACTCCCCGAGATCGAGGTCGAACTGACGCAGCTCGGCCTCGAGGTGCCGCATCAGGCGGTTGGTGGCATCGAGATAGGTACGCCAGATCTGCTGCTGCTCCGCAGACAGCCACGGCGGTTTCTCGATGACTCTCACAGGAGACGATTCTAGGCCAAAGAAGTTGAGAGTTCAATCGAACGGATCCCCGGTTCGCGGGGACGGTTCCTGTCCGGGCCGAGCCCCCAACTTCTGCCACCTGGGGGGGCTGGCTGACCTGGCTGTCGGCCGGCTTGGCCAGCTGACAGAAGTTGGCGCGAGGGGACGGCTTCGGGGCTGGTCGGGGCAGGATTGCCGCGCCCACGCGGCCGGTCCCCGAACCGGCCGGACGCGGACGGTCCAGGGGCGCGGAGGCCGGTCCGGCGGCGTGGGACGCGCGGGGAGCAGCGCTTTCCCTCCCGGTGCGGCCCACCTAGACTGCGACGCACCAGTCGAGGACGACCTGAAGGGGGCCACCCGCATGACCACTGCCGAGGAGCTACTCGCCGGAAAGCCAGAGACGGTAGGCGGGATGTTCGCCTGGCGGGTGGAGCAGACGCCCGACAAGGAGGCCTTCCGCTATCTCGATTCCGGCCAGAACTGGGTCTCCCTCACCTACCGTGAGACCCAGCGCAGGGTGGAACGGCTGGGGGCCGGCCTGCTGAGCCTCGGCCTTCAGTACGAGCAGCGGGTCGCCATCGCTTCCAGCACCCGGATCGAGTGGGTGCTGATCGACCTGGCGATCAACGTGGTGGGCGGCGCGACCACCACCATCTACCCCAACACCCAGTCCGAGGACTTCCAGCACATCCTGCGCGACTCCGGCGCCGTGATCCTGATCGCGGAGAACGAGGAGCAGGCCGCCAAGCTGCTGGACGAGGACGTCCGCGGCCAGGTGCACCACATCGTGCTGTTCGACGGCACCGGCGACGGCGAGCGGGTGCTGTCCTGGGACGAGCTGGACGCCAGGGGCGCCGCCCTGATCGCCGAGCAGCCGGACGCGGTCAGCACCGCCGGTGCGGCGGTATCCGGCGACACCCTCTCCACCCTGATCTACACCTCGGGTACCACCGGCCTGCCCAAGGGCGTCGAACTCGTCCACCGCAGCTGGGTCTACGAGGGCTTCGCGGTCGACTCGCTCGGCATCCTCGACGCCAACAACCTCCAGTACCTGTGGCTGCCGCTGTCGCACGTCTTCGGCAAGGCGCTGCTGGCCTGCCAGCTGGCCATCGGCTTCGCCTCCGCGGTGGACGGCCGGATCGACAAGATCGTGCCGAACCTCGGCACCGTGCAGCCCGACTTCATGTGCGGCGCCCCGCGCATCTTCGAGAAGGTCCGCTCCGCGGTGCTGCTCGCCTCTCCCAGCGGCGGGATCAAGGGCCGGATCGCCCGCTGGGCCTTCGCCGTCGGCCGCGCCAGCCGCGAGTACCGGCTCGCCGGCCGCTCGCTGCCCCCGGCGATGAACCTCGCCTACACGATCGCCGACCGCCTGGTGTTCAGCAAGCTGAAGGATCGGATGGGCGGCCGGATCCAGTTCTTCATCTCCGGCTCGGCCAAGCTGTCCTCCCAGGTCCAGGCCTGGTTCTACTCGGCGGGCCTGCTGGTGGTCGAGGGCTACGGCCTGACCGAGACCAGCGCCGTCACGTGCGTGAACCTGCCCTCCGCCCCCCGGTTCGGTACGGTCGGACCCGCCGTCCCCGGCACCGAACTCAGAATCGCCGAGGACGGCGAGGTGCTGGTGCGCGGCCCCGGCGTCATGCGCGGCTACCACAACGACCCGGAGAAGACCGCCGAGGTGATCAAGGACGGGTGGTTCCACACCGGCGACATCGGCAAGCTCGACGCCGACGGCTACCTGACGATCACCGACCGCAAGAAGGACCTGATGAAGACCTCGGGCGGCAAGTACGTCGCGCCGTCCAAGGTCGAGAGCGTGATCGCCGCGACGATCCCGTACGTCTCGCAGGTGGTGGCGGTCGGGGACGGCCGCAAGTACATCTCGGCGCTGCTGACGATGGACCGCGACAACCTCAAGAAGTGGGCCGACCAGCACGGCAAGGGCGACCTGGACTACACCGCGCTCACCCAGACCCCGGAGCTGCGCCAGCCCATCCAGGGCTACATCGACCAGGCCAACAGCAAGCTCGAGCGGTGGGAGACGGTCAAGCAGTTCGCCATCCTGCCCCAGGAGTTCAGCGTGGACGACGGCGGCGTGACCCCGAACATGAAGATCCGGCGGGCCGCGGTGACGGCGCGCTTCGCGGACCTGGTCCAGGGCCTCTACGCCGACGAGGAGTGACGGGCTACCTCACCCGGGTCGCGCTGCGCTGGGTCGACCTCGACGCCCAGGGCCACGTCAACAATGCCGTGGTGCTGGACTACCTGCAGGAGGCCCGGGTCCGGTTCCTGCAGTCGGGTGACAACGCCCACCTGCTGGGCTCCTCGACGATCGTCGTCGCCCACCAGGTCGAGTTCCTGCGTCCGGTCCTGTTCTCCGTCGACCCGGTCGAGATCGAGCTGGTGGTCGGGAAGGTCGGTGCCGCCTCGCTGCACCTGGGCTACGAGGTGCTCCAGGCCGGCGCAGTGGTGGCCAGGGCACGCACCCAGCTGGCGAAGGTCAGGGCCGGACGCCCCCAGCCGTTCACCCCTGCGGAGCGGTCCTGGTTCGCCGAGCGGCAGGCCGAGGTCGCGCCGCTGCGTGACCTCGGACGGTGGGCGGTGGGCCCGTCCGCCCACGAGTACCTGTTCCAGGTCCGCTGGTCCGACCTCGACCCGTACCGGCACGTCAACAACGTCCGGCTGTTCGACTACGTCGCTGAGGCGCGCAACCGGCTCGACCCGGGCGGGGGCCGCACCCGGATGGAGCTCGCCGCCGAGGCGGAGACCACCTGGATGGTGGCCCGGCAGGACGTCAACTACCGCGCCGAGATCCTGCACCGCGCGGAGCCGTACCGGATCCGCACCGGCTATGCCGCGGTCGGGCGGACCTCGATGACCCTGGCCGCGCAGGTGGAGGACCCGCTGGACGACCGCCTGCTGGCCCGGTCTGTCACCGTCCTGGTCCACGGCGACGCTGCCGGCCGCCCGGTGCCGGTCCCGCCGGACGCCCAGCTCGGACTCGAGCTGTGGCCTGCGGTGCCGCGGCCCTGAGCCGCCGGACCCGGCTAGCCACGCGGGGCGTCGGACGACGCCCTGATGACGAGCTCCGGCTCGAAGAGCGTGTTGGGGGCGCCCTCGACGTGGGTGAGCAGCAGGTCGGCCGCCGCCCAGCCCAGCTGCCGCATCGGCTGGCGGACCGAACTCAGCGGGGTCGCCAGTTCACCGGCCCAGTACAGGTCGTCGTAGCCGACGATGGCGACGTCGCGTGGGACGGACAGGCGATGCGTGCGAAGCGCCCGCAGCACCCCGAGCGCCACCAGGTCGTTGATGCAGAAGACTGCGGTCGGCCGCGGCCCCTCGTCGGCGAGGGCCGCCAGCATCGCGTTTTCGCCCCCGGTGGCGTTCAGCAGGTGCAGGCTGGTCACCCGCAGCACGTCGGCAGGCACCAGCCCGGCGGCGACCACGGCCTCGACCGCCCCCCGCAGCCGGTGCCGGGCCTGCTGCAGGCGCTCGTCCGCGGTCAGGAAGAGGATCCGGCGGTGGCCCTGCTCCAGAAGGTGTGCGATCGCCTGCCGGCCGCCGGAGACGTGGTCCACGCTGACCGCCGGGAGAGTCCGGCTGGTCGCATCGATCAGCACCGACGGGATTCCGAGGTCGCTCAGCTCGGCGAGCCGCTCCTCGGTGCTGGCCATCGGGGTGACCAGCATGCCGCGCACGCCGTGTTCGGCGAACTGACGCAGGAACTGGGCCTCCCGCTCGGGATCCTCGTCGGAGCTGCACAGCATCAGGGTGTGGCCGTCGGTCGCCAGCCGGTCCTCGATGCCGCGGGCGATCTCGGTGTAGAAGGGGTTGCCCAAGTCGGCCAGCACCGCGCCGACCGTGGTGGAGACGCCGGCCCGCAACTGGCGCGCTGAGGCGTTGCGCAGGAAGCGGAGCTCGGCCATCGCGGCCTCCACCTTCTGCCGCGTCCGCTCGGTCACCGACTCGGGGCGGTTCAGAACGTTGGACACCGTCCCGACCGACACCCCGGCCAGCTCGGCGACATCCTTGACGCTCGCTCGCTCCTTCGACATGGCGGCTGCCCTCCGGGTGGTGGAACTCGGCACTCTACTGTGAATCGATGCACGCGAGGAGGAGATACCCCGCGGACGCCCCGGGCATGCACTGCGTACCCGCTCAGCGGCGGTAGGTGACCCGTCCTGCCCACACCGTGGCGACCACCGGGTCCGGCAGGTCCCGTCCGTGGTACGGGTTGTTCCGCGAACGCGAGGCGGACGCGTCCCTGTCCACCACGGCGCGGGCTGACGGATCGACGAGGACGAGGTTGGCCGGCTCGCCGATGGCGATCGGGCGGCCCTGGCCGACGACCCGTCCGATCTCGGCCGGGGTGGTCGACATCCGGGCCACCAGCGTCGGCCAGTCCATCCGGCCCGGGGTGACCATCACCTCCATCACCACGGCGAGCGCCTGCTCGAGCCCCAGCATGCCGGGCAGCGCGACCTCGAAGGGGTGATCCTTGTCCTGGCGGGCGTGCGGGGCGTGGTCGGTGCCCACGGTGTCGATGGTGCCGTCGGCGAGCGCCTCCCGGATCGCCTCGATGTGCTCGTCGGTGCGCAGCGGGGGGTTGACCTTGAAGGTGGTGTCGAAGCCGGCCACGAACGAGGTGTCGAGCAGCAGGTGGTGCGGGGTCGCCTCGGCGGTCACCCGGATGCCGCGTCGCTTGGCCCACCGGATCACCTCCACCCCTTCGGCGGTGGAGACGTGGCAGACGTGCAGCCGGGAGCCCGCCAGTTCGGTGAGCTGGACGTCGCGGGCGATCACCACGGACTCGGCCTGCGCCGGCCAGCCGGGCAGCCCCAGTCGGCCGGAGAGTTCCGACTCGTGGCAGCAGGCGCCCGGCCCGGCCAGCCGCGGGTCCTGGGCGTGCTGGGCGATGACGCCGTCGAACGGCTTGACGTAGGTGAGGGCGCGCCGCATCAGCAGCGAGTCGTCGACGCACCGGCCGTCGTCGGAGAAGACCCGCACCCTGGCCCGCGACATCGCCATCAGGCCGAGTTCGGCGAGCTCGTGGCCGGCAAGGTTCTTGGTGACCGCCCCCACGGGGACCACCTGGCAGTGGCCCTCCCGGCCGCCCAGGCCCGCGACGTACTCGGCGGCCTCGGCGGTGTCGGTCACGGGGTCGGTGTTGGCCATCGCGTGCACGCAGGTGAAGCCGCCGCGTGCGGCGGCCAGGGTGCCGGTGGCGATGGTCTCGGCGTCCTCGCGGCCGGGCTCGCGCAGGTGGGTGTGCAGGTCGACCAGCCCCGGCAGCGCGATCAGCCCGTCGGCGTCGATCCGCTCCACCCCGGGCCCGGCCTCCCGCGGGTCGGCGAACACGCCGTGGGCGATGAACAGGTCGCCGCGCACCCCCTCGGCGGTGGTAGCGCCGGTGACCAGCAGCTGGCTCACGCCTGTCCTCCCTCGTCGGAACCACCGAGCAGGTGGTAGAGCACACTCATCCGGACGGCCACCCCTGCCGACACCTGCTCCAGGACGAGCGAGTTGACCGCGTCGGCCGCCTCGGAGGAGATCTCGACGCCGCGGTTCATCGGGCCCGGATGGCAGATCGCGGCGCCGTCCCTCAGCCTTCCGAGCCGCTCGAGGGTGAGCCCGTAGCCCTCGGCATACTCCCGCGGGGTGGGGAAGAAGCCGCCGGCCATCCGCTCGCGCTGCACCCGCAGCATCATGACGATGTCGCACTCGCCGACCACCGCATCGAAGTCGGAGGTGACCTCGCACCCCCAACTCTCCACGCCGGTCGGCAACAACGTCGGCGGCGCCACCAGCACCACCTGCGAGCCGAGCGTGCGCTGCAGCAGCACGTTGCTGCGCACCACCCGGGAGTGCAGCAGGTCGCCCACGATGGCGATCCGCTTGCCCTGCCAGCCTTCGGCGCCGAGGCTGCGGAAGTGCCGCCGCATCGCATAGGCGTCCAGCAGGGCCTGGGTGGGGTGCTCGTGCTGGCCGTCGCCGGCGTTGACCACGTGCGCCCTGACCCAGCCGGCGGCCTGGGCCACCGCGCCGGAGGCCGGGTGGCGGATCACGAAGGCGTCGACGCCCATCGCGTCGAGGGTGAGCATGGTGTCGCGCAGCGACTCGCCCTTCGAGGTGGACGACCCTTTCGCCGAGATGTTGATCGTGTCGGCCGACAGCCATTTGCCGGCGATCTCGAACGAGCTGCGGGTACGGGTGGAGTCCTCGAAGAAGACATTGATGATGGTGCGCCCGCGCAGCGCCGGCAGCTTCTTCACCGGACGCGACTGCACCTGGTGCATCTGCTCGGCGACGTCGAGGATGCTCTGCACCTCGGCCCGGCTGAGGTCGCCGGCGCTGAGCAGGTGCCTCATCGCGGGCCCCGTCCGATGGTGACCTCGTCCAGCCCGTCGGTCTCGGCCAGCCGGACGCTGACCCGCTCGTCCCGCGCGGTCTGGATGGTGCGCCCGACCGCATCGGCGGCGATCGGGAGTTCCCGGTGGCCGCGGTCGACGAGGACCGCCAGCCTGACCGCCCGTGGCCGTCCGAGGTCGCGGAGCGCGTCGAAGGCGGCGGCGACGGTGCGTCCGGAGAACAGGACGTCGTCGACAAGGACCACCACGGCGTCGTCGATGTCGGACGGCAGCCGGGTGCGGCCCACCGGACGGGTGGGGTGGGCCCTCAGGTCGTCGCGGTACATCGTGATGTCCAGTGCGCCGACAGGGACGGGGCCGCCCTCGATCTCGGCGATCCGGTCCGCCAGCCGGTCCGCCAGCGGCACGCCGCGGGTGGGGATGCCGAGCAACAGCAGGCTCTCCGACCCCCGGTTGGCCTCGAGGAGCTGGTGGGCCATCCGGGTCAGCGACCTGGCGAGTTCGTCGGAATCGATGATCACCCGGGCGGGTTCGGGGCGGGCAGCCGGCACGCTCACGCGGTGGACTCCTCTGGCTCTCGGAGGGGGCCGCGGGGCGGCCCCTGCCTCGAAAGGCCACAGT
>JAEYNS010000277.1 GCA_023412435.1 Actinomycetes bacterium
GCACCACAGCCACCAGCATCACGAGCCTCGGCACGGGGCTGACCCCCGGCCAGCACGGCGTCGCAGGCTACGCCTTCCGGTACCCGCCGACCGGCAAGGTGCTCAACACCCTGCAGTGGCCGGCCGACGTCCACGGACTCGACGTCCAGCCGCAGCTCACCTACCTGGAGCGTCTGGCAGGCGCCGGGGTCAGGACCGCCTCGGTCGGCCCGGCGCGGTTCGCGGGCAGTGGGCTGACCACCGTCGCGCTGCGCGACGCCAACTTCCTCGGCATTGCCGACGAGGAGGACCACGACCTGCGCATCGAACTGGTGGCCGGCGCAGCCGCGGGGGGCGACAGTTCGATGGTCTACGCCTACGAACGCTCCCTGGACCACACCGGTCACAGCCAGGGCGTGGGATCCCCGGCGTGGTTGGCCGCGCTGGCCCGGTGCGACGCGCTGGCCCGTGGCCTGCGGGCGGCGCTCCCGTCGCACACCCGCCTGGTGATCACCGGCGACCACGGCATGGTCAACGTCCCTCAGGACGCCCGCCTGCTGGTCGAGGACGAGCCTGCGCTGCTCGCCGGGGTCGCCGCCTTCGCGGGCGAGGGCAGGTTGCGGCAGCTGTACGCCGGGCGGGGCAAGCAGGAGGCGGTGGCCGACCGCTGGCGTGACCGGCTGGCGGGCCAGGCGTGGGTGCTCTCCCGCGAGGAGGCCTTCGCTGCCGGGTGGTTCGGCCCCGCGAATCCGCGGGTCACCGATCGGTTCGGCGACGTGCTGGTGGCGATGAGCGGGCCCGGGGCGGTGATGAGCCGCCGGCTGCCGAAGGAGTTGAGCCTGGTCGGTATGCACGGCTCGCTGACCGCCGCCGAGATGTCGGTCCCGTTGCTGGTGTGCTGAGGAGGACGCATGGCGCAGCTGGTTTTCTTCACCGGACCGATGGACTCCGGCAAGTCCACCCTCGCCCTGCAGGTCGCCTACACCGAGAGCCGGGCCGGCCGGGCGGGACGACTGTTCACCCGGGGCGACCGGGCTGGGGAGGCAACCATCACGTCGCGGATCGGCCTGTCCCGACCCGCTGTCGAGGTGCATGACGGGTTCGACTTCTGGGGCTACCTGGTGGGGGAGCTGAGCAGCGGCCAGCGGGTCGACTTCCTGGTCTGCGACGAGACCCAGTTCTACACGGTCGCGCACATCAACCAGCTCGCCCGGATCGCCGACGACCTGGACATCGAGGTCTTCTGCTTCGGCATCCTCAGCGACTTCCGGACCGAACTGTTCCCCGCCACCCGGAGGCTGGTCGAGGTGTGCGACCGGATGGAGGTCGCGCAGGTCCGCCCACGCTGCTGGTGCGGCGCCGTCGCCACCCACAACGCCCGGATCGTGAACGGCGACATGGTGGTCGAGGGCGACCAGATGGTGGTGGGCGACACCGGCGCGCCCGAGGCGGAGGTGTCCTACCAGGTGTTGTGCCGCAGGCACCACCGGCAGCGGCTCACCGCCCGGCTGGCGGGGGTGGACGCCACCCCGGATCCGCTGCCGTTCGGCGAATGATCCCACCCGGTGTTCCGCACGCCCCTAGCATGGCGGCCATGACCCCCGCGTCGCCGCTCGCGCCCGTTGCCCCGCTCGGTCTCGGGGAGGTGCTGTCGGAGTCGTTCGGTGTGCTGCGCCGGCGCCCCGGGTTGGCGCTCGGGCTGAGTGCCATCCCCACCCTCGCCGCCCTCGGGGTCTCGCTCGTGCTGGTCGGCTCGCTCGTGGCGGCCTGGCTGCCGCTGATGCTCGCTGTGATGTCGGGGGACCTGACCGGTTTCGTGGGCGCGATCGGCGGCTGGATGGCCCTCGTGGCGGTCGGGAGTCTGGTGGTCGTCGCCGCGCAGGTCTATGTCGTGGGGCTGCTGACGGTGCTCAGCCGGGAGACGGTGCACGGCAGGCGGCCCGGGTTCGCCGAGCTCAGGGCCGCCCTGCGCGGCTACCCTGCCCGGGTCGCGCCGCTGGTGCTGCTCGCCCTCGTCGCCTACGTCGCCGTGTTCGCGGTGGTTCTGGCTCCGATGCTGGCCGGCGTCCTCGCCCTTCCCACCGACCCCGACTCCGACGCGTTCGCCGGCGGCGTGCTGCTCTCGCTCGCCCTGATGTTCCCCGCCCTGATCTCGCTGTACTTCGTCGTCGTGCGGCTGGTGTACGTGGTGCCCGTGCTCGCCCTTGAGGGCCAGGGCGGGATGGCGGCGCTGCGGCGGGCGTGGGGGTTGACCTCGGGACTGTTCTGGCGCACCTTCGGCTACCTCGCCGTCGCCTACCTGCTGGTCGGCGCGGCGGGATTCGTGGTGAACCTCCTGACCCAGGTGGTGACCCTGGGCGCCGTGGGGGATCCCGACAGCATGGACCCGTTCAGTGATGACTTCCTGGCCACGCTCGTGGCAGTGATGGCGGTGCCGATGGTCGGCCAGCTGGTCATCCAGCTGTTCTCGTTGCCGTTCCTGCAGGCCGTGGTCACGGTGATGTACGTCGACCGGGTCGGTGAGCTGGCGGTCCGCGGCGGCCGGCTCCACTCGCCGCAACCGGCGGCGTGGGGCGGCCCGCCGCCCTACCCGCAGTCGCCGTACCCTCAGCCGCCGTACCCCCAGTCGCCGTACCCGCAGCCGCCATACCCTCAGCCGCCGCAGCCGGCGTACCCGCAGCCGCCGTACCCGCCTCCGTATGGTGCCTCGTGGGCGTACCCGCAGCCGCCGTACGGGCAGCAGCCTCCCGGCGACCAGCGTGGCGGCAACCAGCAGTACGGGCAGTGGGGGCAGAACCCGGGTCAGCAGGCCCCCGATCCCGCGCAGCTGTGGGGCCCGCCGCGCCCGGAACAGCCTCGAACCCCGGACGGACCGCCGGCCAACTAACGGCCGAGCCGGCTCACTTCGGCTTGCGGGGGGTGGGTGAGCCGAAGACGATCTCGTCCCAGGACGGCACCCGGGCGCGCTTGCGCTTCGCCTTGGCCGGCTTGGGTTCCTCGCCCTCGCTGCCGCCCTCGAGCAGGCTCGGCTGTCCGGCTTCGTCGGGCTCGTCGTCGTGGGACGTCGCCGCCTCGCCGTCCGGCTCGGCGGCGGTCTCCGGTTCGGCGGGTGGCTCGTCAAGGACGGGGGAGGCCGGCTGGCCCGCGTCGTGGCGGACCAGGCCGGAGTAGATCTGCACCGAGTCCTCATCGAAGCCGGACAGCATGTCGTAGAGCACGTCGATGCCGCCGGTGGGGTTCGTCACGATGTCGTAGACCCCGTTCACCTCGGTGAGTTCGGCCTCGGAGTAGGCGTCGTCACCGAAGCCGTCCTCGTCGTCGAGGTCGATCGGCTCGGTGTCCTCCGGCGGCGGTCCCGGCTGGACCACCCGCACCAGGGCGAGATCGTCGTTGAGACCGACCGTCGGCTCCGCCTCGTCCGGCTCGGAAGGGCTCGTGGCCGGCTCGGCCGCCGGCGGGTGCAGCCCCAGCAGCCAGCGGGCATCGTCGTTGTCGGCGACCGAGAACCGGCCGGCCTGGTCGTAGACGAAGTGGGCGTCGCGTTCCTGGCGGCCGGCCGCCCAGACGACCCGGATCGTCCACCGCCGGCCCTCGAGCTTCCAGGCGTCCCACCGGACGGTGTCCGGGTCCACCTGGCGGGGCAGCAGGCGATCGCTGACCACCTCGCTGAGCGTGCGGTGCGCGATGGTCTCGCCGCCCCGGCGGGCCGGGTGGCTCTGCGCGAGGCCCGCTATGAACTCGCGCTCGGCGAGCACGGGGACGGCGAACGGTTCAACCCGTGCCGGGTCCATCCCGGTGGCACGCGCGACCTCGTCGACGGACTCCCCAGCCCTGATCCGGTTCTGGATCTCCCTCGGCGAGAGAGCACTGTCTGCCATGTACGTCTCCAGGTGCGGGTGCGCGATTGTCTTGCTGGGTAACCTACCAAGGTCGCCGCGGTTCCGACCCCAACGCGGCCGCTCCAATCCCCGATCCACCCCAGCCGACGCGCGTGTGCTCAGGACGATTGGAGGGCCTTGGCGGCATGTGATATGCATGCTCCGCACAACGCGGCAGAGGCAGTATGACCGGGGCGCTCCCGGGCGACCTGGCGGAATGGATGGACAACGGATGGCAACGGATTACGACGCCCCTCGCAAGTCTGACGAAGAGAGCGAAGACAGCATTGAGGAGCTCAAGACCCGGCGCAACGACAAGAACTCCGGCAAGGTCGACGAGGACGAGGTCGAGGCGGCGGAAACCTTCGAGTTGCCCGGTGCCGACCTGTCCCACGAGGAGCTGACCGTCCGGGTCCTCCCGCGCCAGGCCGACGAGTTCACCTGCGCGTCCTGCTTCCTGGTGAAGCACCGCAGCCAGATCGCAGTGGAGAAGGACGGCCAGTACTACTGCGTCGACTGCGCGGGCTGAGCCGGGCTCACCGACGCGCGCGGCGGGGTGCCGGCTCTCCCAGCACCCGCTCCCACGAGCGTGCCGCGAACCTGTTGACGACGACGGTGGCAACAGCCATGCCCGCGGCGCTGGCCACCGTCCACGCGAGCAGCCTGCGGGTGGATGCCTGCGGGTCGTCGATGGCGGGCGGCTCCTCGCCGGTCGCGGCGCGCCAGACGCCTTCGAGCGCCTTGGTCACCGCGACCGCGGCAGCCGCGCCCACGGCGCCGGCGTACAGGTTCCACATGAGCTTGCGGGGCGTGAGCATCGCGATCCCTTTCACACTGTGACGTGCAGCCATCCTAAGTCGGCTAGGTTTCTGGGGTGAGTTACCGCGAACGACTGTGGGTGCCGGCTTCCTGGTGGGGGATCGGCCTGTTCTTCGCCGTCAGCTTCACCACCGCCGTAGGGTTCGCGGTATCGCCCCTTGTCAGCGCGATATCGGGGCTGGTCACCGTCGCCGCGGTCGCGGGCGCGCTGCTGTGGTACGGCTCGGTGCCGATCGTGGTGGACGAACGCGGACTGACCGCCGGCCGCTCGGTGCTGGAGTGGGAGTGGCTGGGGGAGGTGCAGCCCCTCGACGGGGCAGGCACCCAGCGGCTGCTCGGGGCTGGGGCCGACAGGGCTGCCCACCTCGTGGTCCGTGGCTACCTGCGCACGGCGGTGCGGGTCGAGGTGGCCGACCCGGCCGACCCGCACCCGTACTGGCTGGTCTCGACCCGGCGCCCGCGCGAGTTGGCCGCCGCCGTGGTCGCCGCGCGAAGTAGCATGCAGCGATGACCGACGGCGCTGAACGACTGGTGGTGGGGGTCCGGGTGCTCGACCCGGAGATCCCACTTCCGCGGTACGCCCGACCCGGCGACGCCGGTGCCGACCTCGCCACCGCCGAGGAGTGCACCCTGCAGCCGGGGGAGCGGCGGTTGGTCCGCACCGGGATCGCCGTGGCCATCCCGGACGGCTGGGTGGGTCTGGTGCATCCCCGCTCCGGGCTCGCCGCCCGGCACGGGCTCACGATCGTCAACGCACCGGGTACTGTCGACGCCGGCTACCGGGGGGAGATCATGGTCTGCCTGCTGAACACCGACAGCTCCCGTCCGGTGCACCTCAGCAAGGGCGACCTGATCGCGCAACTGGTCCTGCAGCGGGTCGGCCGGGCGTCCTTCGCCCCGACCGACGAACTGCCGACCAGCGCCAGGGGAACCGGTGGCCACGGCTCGACCGGGGGCATCCGCCACTGGGAGCAGACAAAGCAGGACACACAGGAGAGAGCACAGTGATGTTTGGGCGCAAGCGCACGCGCGATCGGGCCGGGGAGCCCGCCGTCGACGAATCGGCGGCCGTCGAGGCGGTAGCCGAGGAGCGGCCGGGCGACGCGGACGGCGGCGACGAGGACCTCTCCGGGGCCCTTGAGGGCGAACCCGCCGAGCTTGCCGACGAGGGGATGGACGACGACGAGGCGGACGGCGAGGACGTGGACCCGCGCGCCGACGGACCGTTCGACATCGATGAGGTCGAACTCGGCGGCGATGACGTGACCCGCATCGACCTGGGCGCGCTGATCATCACCCCCTGGCAGGGACTCAACCTGCAACTGCAGGTCAACGAGGCCACCCGCCAGGTCCGCGCCATCACCGGTGTCTGGCACAAGTCCGGCCTGGAGGTGACACTGTTCGCGGCGCCGGCCAGTGGCCGGCTCGCCGACGAACTCCGCGACGACCTGGTCGAGGAGGCCCAGCAGGCCGGCGGCAGCGCCGAGCTCGCCGACGGGCCGTTCGGAACGGAGGTGCGCCGGGTGATGCCTCAGACCGGGCCCAATGGCGAGCAGCTGTTCCACGTCTCCCGGGTCTGGTTCGCCGAGGGTCCCCGCTGGCTCCTGCGCGGCACCCTGTTGGGCGAGGCAGCGCTCACCGAGGCGGGCGACGCCAAGGCCGGGCCGTTCATCGAGTTCTTCCGCAACCTCGTCGTCCGCCGCGGCAGCAAGCCGATGGTGCCCGGCGAGTTGATTACGATGGAGCTTCCCAACCGGAACGAGGGCTAGATGGCCGGGACCAACCCGCTGCTGCGCGCGCTGCGGCGCTGGGGGTCCGCCAGTGCCGACCCCGCCGCGGGGGAGCGGTTGCGCGAGGCGGAGGAGGCCGGGCTCACCCGCATCAGCGAGGCCGGCGACCGGCAGCGGGTCCGGCTGCGTGGGACGGTCACCGCCTTGAAGATGGAGCCGCGCAGCGGCACTCCTTGGCTGGAGGCCACCTTCAGTGACGGCTCCGAGGCGATCACGCTGGTCTGGATGGGACGTCGGGAGATCCCCGGCGTCGCCGCGGGCCGCGACATGGCGGTCGAGGGCAGGGTGTCCTTCGTGGACGGCGAGCGCCGGATCTACAACCCGCGCTACGACCTGATCTCGTGATCTCGGCGTCCTGAGCGGCGCCGCCGGGTCAGGACCCGGACGGCCGTGCCACCCGCGGCACCAGGTACTGGGCGAGGTCCGCCTCGTGGGTGGCGCCGGCGACGAACAGCAACTCGTCGTTGGCCTCGAGGGCGGCGTCCCGCTCCGGGGGACGCGCGGCCCCGTCCCTGATGATCG
>JAEYNS010000125.1 GCA_023412435.1 Actinomycetes bacterium
ACGTGATTGAGAAGCTGATCGTCAGGGGCGCCCGCGAGCACAACCTGAAGAACGTCTCGCTGGACCTGCCCCGCGACGGGCTGATCGTCTTCACGGGCCTCTCCGGCTCCGGCAAGTCGAGCCTCGCCTTCGACACCATCTTCGCCGAGGGCCAGCGCCGCTACGTGGAGAGCCTGTCCGCCTACGCCCGCCAGTTCCTCGGCCAGATGGACAAGCCCGATGTCGACTTCATCGAGGGCCTGTCGCCGGCGGTCTCGATCGACCAGAAGTCGACCAGCCGTAACCCGCGCTCGACCGTGGGCACGATCACCGAGGTCTACGACTACCTGCGGCTGCTGTTCGCGCGGATCGGGCGACCGCACTGCCCCGAGTGCGGTGAGCCGATCAGCCGTCAGACCCCGCAGCAGATTGTCGACCGGTTGCTCGGCCTGCCCGAGGGGACACGTTTCCAGGTGCTCGCCCCCGTCGTGAGGGGCCGGAAGGGCGAGTACGTCGACCTGTTCCGGCAGTTGGCGGGGCAGGGCCTCAGCCGGGTCAGGGTGGACGGCGAGGTCCACCAGCTGACCACGCCCCCCACCCTCGACAAGCAGAAGAAGCACTCCATCGAGGTGATCGTCGACCGGCTCGCGGTGAAGCCGTCGATCAAGCAGCGGCTCACCGACTCGGTGGAGACCGCGCTCGGCCTCGCCTCAGGGGTGGTGGCTGTCGACTTCGTCGACCGGGAGCCGTCCGACCCGCTGCGCGAGCGGCGCTACTCCGAGAAGCTGGCCTGCCCCAACGGCCACGACGTCTCGATCGAGGAACTCGAACCACGGCAGTTCTCGTTCAACGCGCCCTGGGGTGCCTGCCCGTCCTGCTCAGGTCTCGGCACCCGGCTCGAGGTGGATCCCGACCTGGTGGTGCCGGATCGCGGCAAGAGTCTCGCCGACAACGCCATCTCGGTGTGGGCCAACCCGTACATCGGCGGCTACTTCCAGACCCTGTTCACCGCTCTCGCCGAGCAGGAGGGCTTCTCCACCGCCACCCCGTGGCGCGACCTGCCGGCCCGGATCCAGGGCCTGCTGCTGAACGGCCTCAGCAAGCCGCTCACCGTCCGCACCCGCACCCGGCACGGCAGGGAGCACACCTTCCAGGCCAAGTACGAGGGCGCCATCGCCTACATCGCCCGCCGCCATTCCGAGGCCGAGTCGGAGTCCTCACGGGAGCGCTTCGGCGGGTACATGCGCGAGGTGCCCTGCCTGGCCTGCAACGGCGCCCGGTTGAAGCCCACCTCACTGGCGGTGACGGTCGGCGGACGCAACATCTCCGAGGTGTCCGCGCTGTCGATCGGCGAGGCGGCGCGCTTCCTGGGCGGCCTCCAGCTCACCGAGCGGGAGGCCCACATCGCCGAGCGGGTGGTCAAGGAGATCAACGAGCGGCTCCGCTTCCTGCTGGACGTCGGCCTCGACTACCTCACGCTGTCGCGAGCCGCGGGCAGCCTGTCGGGAGGCGAGGCGCAGCGGATCCGGCTGGCCACCCAGATCGGCTCGGGCCTGGTCGGGGTGCTGTACGTGCTCGACGAGCCGTCCATCGGCCTGCACCAGCGTGACAACCACCGGCTGATCGAGACCCTGGTCCGGCTCAGGGAACTCGGCAACACCCTGATCGTCGTCGAGCACGACGAGGACACCATCCGCCACGCCGACTGGGTGGTCGACATCGGGCCCGGCGCAGGCGAGCACGGCGGCGAGGTCCTGGTCTCCGGCACGGTGGACGACCTGCTGGCCCATCCGGGTTCGCTCACCGGCGCCTACCTGTCCGGGCGGCGGGCGATCCCGATGCCCACCCGCCGCCGGTCTCCCAACGGCAAGTCGATCACCGTCCACGGGGCGAGCGAGCACAACCTGCGCGACGTCACCGTCTCGTTCCCGCTGGGGGTGTTCATCGCCGTCACGGGGGTGTCCGGCTCGGGCAAGTCGTCGCTGGTCAACTCGATCCTCTACAACGCCCTGGCCAAGCACCTGTACTCGGCCAGGGCGGTGCCGGGCCGGCACCGCTCGATCACCGGTATGGAGCACATCGACAAGAGCATCCACGTCGACCAGTCGCCGATCGGCCGGACGCCGCGGTCGAACCCCGCCACCTACACCGGGGTCTTCGACCGGATCCGCAAGCTGTTCGCCGAGACCCCCGAGGCGAAGGTGCGCGGCTACGGCCCGGGCCGGTTCTCGTTCAACGTCAAGGGCGGGCGCTGCGAGAACTGCGCCGGTGACGGCACGATCAAGATCGAGATGAACTTCCTGCCCGACGTCTACGTGCCCTGCGAGGTCTGTCACGGCGCCCGGTACAACCGCGAGACCCTTGAGGTGCACTACAAGGGCAGGACCATCGCCGAGGTGCTCGACATGCCGATCGAGGAAGGGCTGGAGTTCTTCGCGGCGATCCCGGCGATCTCGCGGCACCTGCGTACCCTCGTCGACGTCGGCCTCGGCTATGTCCGGCTCGGTCAGCCCGCCACCACGCTGTCCGGCGGCGAGGCGCAGCGGGTCAAGCTGGCCAGCGAGCTGCAGCGCCGCTCCACAGGGCGGACGATGTACGTGCTCGACGAGCCGACCACCGGTCTGCACTTCGAGGACATCCGCAAGCTGCTCGGCGTCCTCGGCAGGCTGGTCGACGCCGGGAACACGGTGGTGGTCATCGAGCACAACCTCGATGTGATCAAGACCGCCGACTGGGTGATCGATCTCGGACCCGAGGGCGGCTCGCGGGGCGGTCAGGTGCTCTGCGAGGGCACCCCTGAGCAGGTGGCGGCACACCCCAGATCGTTCACCGGCCAGTTCCTCAAGCCGATCCTGGCGGCGTCGCCGCCGGCGCTGGTGGAACCGGAGCCGCTGGTCAGTTGATCGCCAGGGTGTCAGCGGTGCGGGTCACCGTGGCGGGGGCGAGCGGCCGGGTGGCGGGCCCGGTGAGCACCGAGCCGTCGGCCAGGGAGTAGCTGCTGCCGTGCCGGCCGCAGACGATGGCGGCGTCGGTCACCTGCTGCACGGGCAGCGCCTGGTGGGTGCACAGGTAGCTGAACGCGGCGAACGTCCCCTCGGTCGGCTGGGTGACCACGAAGCCGTCGACGATGGTGCCGCCGCCGACCGGGACGTCCGCCACGTCCAGCGCGGTTCCCGACGGGGCGCTGCTGACCGTCGGCCGGTCCCCGGC
>JAEYNS010000134.1 GCA_023412435.1 Actinomycetes bacterium
GAAGTACGGCCGCTCCCGGTTCGCGGGTGGGCGGGTTGATCTGAAGCACCACCTGCTCGACCCGGTCATCGTGGTCGGCCCTTGGGTGGCAGCGGTCGGGCTCGGGGTCCTCTGGATCCGGGGGGCCCTGAAGCTGCGGTCTCGGCGTCGACGCTGACGCCGGCGGTGTTCGGTCAGCTGTGGACGGGCTCCCGGGACGCCGGGAGCACCTCGGTGCCGACGCGACGCGAGCCGCGCGGCATCAGGTAGCAGCCCCAGGCGATGAACCACACCGAGACCACGGCCGCGAGGAGGACCTCGACCGACTCAGGCACCGGGATCGACCCGTCCTGCAGGAAGGCGATGAAGTCGATGAGGGCGTGGACGATGATCAGCGGCCAGATCGCCCCGGTCCGCAGCGCGTAGGCGGTGAACGCGAAGCCGATGGCGGCGGTGTAGCACAGCTGCAAGACGGCCTGGAGCAGGCCTTCCCCGGCCATCAGGTTCATCAGGTGCGTGATGCTGAACAACGCGGTTGTGATCAGCACCGCGGGCCAGATCCCGAGGCGCTGGAGAGCGCGCAGCATCAGCCCGCGGAACGCCGCCTCCTCGACGAAACCCACCAGCAGGGCGAGCCCGAGGAATCCGGCGATCGCGCCGAACTCGGCGGGCGCCAACCCTGGGTAGAAGTTGAGCAGCACCGGCAGGAACATCGGAAGCAGCCACAACCAGTCACGACCTCGAACAGGGCGGAACCCGATCTTGCGCCACCAGCCGAGGGCACTGACGACGAGCACCAACGCCCCCGTGAGCAGGGCGTTCGCCAGGGCGTAGACCGACAGCCCGCTGAGCCCGAGAAAGTGGCCCGCGGTGCCGGAGAAGAGATAGACCGCAATGACGAGCGATTCCACGAGCAAGACGAAAACGAAAGGATGACGCTCGGGAAAACGCTTTTCAGTTGTCACAGGAACAGGTCCTTCACCCAAAGAAATGCCGACCGCTATGGCCGGCTATTGTGCACGATAGCGCACCCGTCGCCGCTGCGCAGGCGATTCTGGCAGCCCACCGAATGACACCCGCCGCTGATGCGTGAGTCGACCAGCCGGAGCGGACGTGCCGGGCTGCGCGCCCCTACCGGCGGGCCTTCCGACCGATCGGCAGCACAACGGCGACCCCCCAGCCTGCGATCGCCACGCCCCACAACCAGTGCGGCATCGCCCCCGCCCGCTCCGGGTAGACCAGCGAGCCGTAGGCCACGATCGCCGCCGTCAGGGCGAAACCGACCCGCCACAGAAGCAGGTCGGAGCGCCAGGCCGACAGCAGTCCGGCGCCGGCGGACAGGACGAGCCCCAGGGCGATCTGGACGGGCCAGTGGTCAACGCCGTTGGTGATGTCTCCACCCACCCCTGCGGCGGCCGGAAGGTAGGTGAACCACGCGTACCCGAGCCACAGCGGCACCCCCGCGCCGACAGCGCCCGCCCAGATCGCGCCCGGGCGGGCGTCTTGGCGGGCCGGCGGCTGACCCGGCGCCAGCAACCGCTGGATCGCCACGGTCGGGGCAGCCAGCCCGAGCGCGACCCAGACCGGGCCCGGGTCGAGCAGGACGAGACCGGACAGCAGCAGGGCGGCGACCACGAGCCCGAGCAGGATCAGCCCCGGCCACGGCCGGTCGGGACGCGTTCCGATCCAGCCGAAGGCGCCCGCGATGAGGAAGGTGAACAGTGACCCCCAACTCGCCTCGAGCGACACCGGCCACTCCCAGCGTGGGTCCGACAACCCGAACACGGTTCCCAGGTCGATCAGCCCCATCATCAACACCGCGGCCGCCGGCACGCACAACCAGGCGAGGACCCGGGCGGCCAGGATGCGGGGGCGAGCGTCGACTTCCGGTGCGGGCGCAGCTGATTTCACGCGGCGAAGAGTAACGGCGGCGGGGGCCGGCCGCGAAGCCCTCCCCCACCGATGTGGACGCGGTCGCGCCCGACGACTCAGCGCTCCCCTGCTCCGACCAGCTGGCGGTGGACGTCAGGACCGCCGATCCGCTCGACCACGGCGGGGTCTCCCACCACCACCAGCCGGTCGGTGGCTCGGGAGAGTCCGACGTAGAGCCGTTCCCGGCTGCGGTCGCGCGTGCCGTGCTCGTTGATGCAGAGCACCACCGCGCGCCGCTCCATCCCCTTGAAGCCGAGGACGTGGCCGTAGAAGACGTCCTCGTTGGACCAGAACTCTTCCCAGTAGGCGGCGAACCCGAGCGCTTCCTGCCGCTCGGTCTGCACCGGGTGTCGGGCGCCCATGGTGAGCAGCGCGACGTCCCTGGGTTCCCAGCCCTCCTCGAGCAGCCGCTCGACCTGTTCGTCCGCGGCGTCGATGGCGTCCGCCGTGGTGACCGGGATGAACTCGACCGCGGCACCGTCGCCGCCCCGCAGCACCATCGAGGCGGGGGCGAGCGGGGCGAAACTCTGTGCGATCTGGCGGGTGTTGCGCAGGTTGTGGTCGAGCACCAGCGGCACCATCGCAAGCGGCGGCCTGCCAAAGCGGGCGAAGACCCGTTGCCGCTCGTCGCTGTAGGCGAAGATGCCGCCCGCCTCCTCGTCGCGCAGGGCGGCAACCAGCGGTGTCCACCAGTCATCGGCGAAGTCCTGGGCCTCGTCCACGATCACGGCGTCGAAACGCTGGTCGGCAGTGAGCTCGGCGGCGCGTTGGGCCATCCGGGTGGGCAGCTCGAGCTCCCAGAAGTCGGAGTCGTCTCGGGAGCCCGTGATCTCGATTCCCCAGCTGCGGGCCAGGTCTTCGAAGGTGCCGACGAAAGAGGGCTGCTTCTTCCGCGAACCCACCAGCAACTGCCGGCGCAGGTGGTGGGCGAGGCCGTAGCTGTAGCAGACCACCGCCACCCGTTGCGGGGTGCCGTGGAACCGGCCCCCAGCGAGGTCGGCGGCCTGTCGGACGGCGAGCACAGTCTTGCCGCTGCCGGCGCCGCCGCGGATCTCCACCCGGTTCAGCAGGCGGGTGACGCCGAGCAGTTGGGCCTGCTCGAGGGTGAGGCGGTCCGCGAGCGCGGCACGGTCCTCCGCGATCGCGGCAGGGTCGCGCGGGGGAAGGTTCCGGCCGGTGAGGATCTCGCGGATCAGGTCGATGTCGTCCTCGGTGGGCGGACGGGCGTCGGTCCGGTGCAGCGAGGTGGTGTCCCAGACCCGGACCCCCAGTTCGTCCAGGTCATTGCGTCCGCTGATCTGCCAGCGCGGGCAGTCGGGGGTCGCGAAGTCGTGATGCAGGTCGGTCCGGGCCAGCACCACGTGGTGGGACCAGCGGACCCGCGTCCGGGATCGCCAGCGCGGATCGGCCTCGACGTAGTGGCGCAGCGCGTAGACCGCGTCCCTGGCCTGGGCGACCGGGTGGATCTGCGCAGCGCCGCCGTCGCGGGTGATCATCCAGCGTCCGTCCGACTCGACCCAGACGTGGCTGCCCTTCACCTCGATGACAACGATCCCGGAGCCCGGCATGAGGACGACGAGGTCGGCCTCATGGTCTTTGTGGGGGTCGGAGAGCCGATAGTTCGCGAGCAGAACGGAGTGCTCGTCGAACTGGTTGTGCAGCCGCTGCCACACCTCACGTTCCGACGGCGTGACGAAGACGGGTCGATCAGGCAGGCACGTGGCCACGCGAAGCCTCCCAGCGGTCGTCGATCAGCCAAGGATCTCACCGCAGGCTGACAGCCGGCAGCCGAACGCAGCGAGCGCGGACCCCTCCGGGGTCGGCTCAGCGGGGGTCGTCGTCCGCGCGGGCGTCCCTGGGATAGGGTCCGTAGTCGGCAGGGATGCCGGGCTCGCCGATCATCCCGGGGCCGCCCAGGCCGGGGGTGCGCATCTCGTCATCCCGGAAGCTCGCCTCGTACCCGGCCGGGTCGCCGACCTTGCCCGAGTCGCCGATCGACGCGGCGGCGTCCGCCACCCCGGGGGTGGCCAGGTCAGCGCCCTCGTTGATCGACCCGCGCCATCCGCCGGTGGCAGTGGCGGCCCGCTCCACGAACCGCTTGAAGTTCTCCAGGTCGTCGGCGGCCTGGGTCTCGACGAGGTGGAAGAACTCGCCGACCTTCTCGACGAAGCCCTCCGGCTCGTACTCCAGGGTGAGGTGCACCTCGGTCTGCGAGGGAGTGATCGAGGTGAAGGTGACCTCACCGGCGTTCGTGGCTCCTTCCACAGCGGCCCAGGCCACCTTCCGGTCGGGCACCTGCTCGAGGATCTTGGCCACCCACTGCCGCCGGACGCCGGCCAGCTCGGCTACCCACTCGAGCCGGTCATCGCTCAACTGGGTGACCCGCTCGACCGCCCCCATGAACTCGGGGAAGTCCTCGAACTGGGTCCACTGGTTGTAGACGATGTTCAGCGGCATCTCGACGATCACTGACTTATCGACCCTGGTCGTCATCAGACCCTCCTCAACTCGCCCGGGAACGGGCACACGGTTGACTGCCGCAGCGCGGCTCCATCCCACCCGTACCCGGTTGGCCGCAGTCGACACAGCCCGGGGGGATCGCGGGGTCAGTGCGAGAGCCGGACGGCGCGGGCCAGGACGTCGTCCAGCATGTGCGGCGTGAGCTTGCCGGTGAAGGTGTTCTGCTGCGAGACGTGGAAGCACCCCAGCAGGGTCACCGTCCTGCCGTCCGGTGCCACCAGCTGCGCCTCGGAGCCGTGGCCGAACACCGGCGCGGGGCGCGGAACCTGCCAGCCGAGGTCGCTCAGGGTGGCCAGCACGGCTCCCCAACCGAAGGCACCGAGCGCGATCAGCACCCGGACCGACGGCAGCAGCTGCAGTTCGCGGGCCAGCCAGGGCGCGCACCGGCGGCGTTCCTGGGGGGTGGGCTTGTTCGCGGGCGGCGCGCACCTCACCGGGGCGGAGATCCGGACGCCGGCCAGTCGTAGCCCGTCGTCGATGGACACCGAGGTGGGCTGGCTGGCCAGCCCTGCCCGGTGGAGTCCGGCGTAGAGGAAGTCGCCGGACCGGTCGCCGGTGAACATCCGCCCGGTCCGGTTCGCACCGTGCGCGGCGGGCGCGAGCCCCACGACCAGGATCCGGGCGGCCGGGTCCCCGAACCCTGGCACCGGGCGGCCCCAGTAGACCTCGTCGCGGAACGCCGCCCGCTTCTCCAGCGCGACGGCTTCGCGCCACGCGACCAGACGCGGGCAGGCCCTGCACTCGATCAGCAGCGAGTCCACCCCGGCCAGCGACGCAGCTCCGGCCGCCGTCCCCGGGTACTCAGGGTCGTCCGGCGCAGGCATGGTGACTCCTTCGGCTGTCGCCCGATCAGTAGCCCCTCGCGGCGCGCTGCGTCCCGGTCACGATCTCCTTGCCCGCGCTCGTCCCCAGCAGCACGGCACCCGCCCGCAGCAGGGCCGCCGCCTGGTCGTAGGACGTGATGGAGCCGGACGCCTTCACCGCCACGCCGTCCCGGACCCGGCCGGCGAGGTAGGCGATGGACGCGGGGTTGGCGACCTCCACCGCCCCCGAGCTCGCGTTCTTCAGGTAGGCCGCGCCGGCCTCCATCGACAACTCGACGGCGGCGTCCCGCTCGTCAGGGGTGAGCAGCGGAAGTTCGAGCATCACCTTCACCGGGACCCCCGCGGCCACCACCCCGGCGATGTCGTCGCGGAACCGGTCGTACAGGCCGCTCTTCAGCCAGCCCACCTGCACCCCGATGTCGATCTGCTGCGCGCCCAGGTCGACCAGGCTCTGCGCCTCGGCGGCCTTGCCTCGAGACGTGGTCACGCCACAGGTGGGGAAGTCGAGGGCGGACGCCACGATCACGCCGGTGCCGCGCAGCACCTCCGCCACCTCGGCCACCCACGAGCCGGGCACCATCGCCGCGTTGAACCCGTACTCGACGGCCTCCCGGGCATGCTGCAGGATGCGCTCGCGGGTCGTGCCGGTCTCGATCAGGGTGTGCTGGATGTAGGGCGCAATGCTGCGCGGGGTGAGCGAGTCGAGGATGCTGCTGTCGAGTGCCATGCGCCCAGTCTCGTCCATCCCGATCGGTCGGGGCGACTACGAGGTGGCGAGCAGTGCCTCGAGGTCCTCAGGGCGGGGCAGGCCCGGGATCACCTCGGCGATCCCGACGGCGTGAGCTCCGGCAGCACCGGCGTACCGGACGGCGGTGTCGAGGTCGTCCCCCCGGGCCAGCGCCACGGCGAGGGCGCCGGCGAAGGCGTCCCCGGCCCCGGTGGTGTCGACCACCTGCCGTGGCGAGACGGCCGGGACGAGGCGTGATCCCACCCCCGGCTCATCGACCAGGCAGCCGGCCCCGCCGAGCGTGATGATCGTCACCCCGGTGTAGCGCCGCCGGATGGCCTCGGCGCAGGCCTGCGGCGAGTCGAGCCCCGCGTCGCCGGTCAGCCGGGCCGCCTCGGTCTGGTTCGGCGTCATCACGTCGACCAGCCCCCACCACTCGGCGTCGAGCGGCTCGGTGGGCGCGGGGGCGGGGTTGAGCAGGGTCCGGACGCCGTGCCGACGAGCCACCTCGAGCGCGCGGCGGGCGGTGGCGACGGGGATTTCGAAGCCGGTCAGCAGGATGTCGGCTGCGGCGATCTGGTCCTCGAAGGCGTCGACGTGTGCCGCGGTCAGCTGGTCCAGGGCCCCGGGTGCGATCACGATCCGGTTCTCCCCGCCCGGTTCGACGAGGATGATCCCGACCATCGTCGCCGCGGCAGCGGTGACTACCCGGCGGGCGTCCACGCCCTCGGCCCGCCACAGCTCGCGAGCCTGGTCGCCGAACGCGTCCGGCCCGACTGCGGTGAGCAGGGACACCTCCGCCCCCAGCCGGGCGGCCGCCACCGCCTGGTTCGAGCCCTTGCCGCCGTGCCCGGACGAGAACACGCCACCGGAGAGCGTCTCCCCCGCCTCCGGTGAGCGCGCGGTCCGCATCGTCAGTCCAACGCCGTAGCTGCCCACGACCGCGATCCGCATGGTGCCCCTTCGCCCAGGTGATGTGGCTCCGATCATGGTGACCGGCGTCCCGGGCGTCAAACGGAGTCGGCCGGGCAGAAGGGCCACTCGACACTCAGTCGTGTCGCCCGCGCGGGGACTGGGCACGGACAACCCGACTCGGCAGGCTGGCAGACATGCCCGTGTCGCCTGAATCTCCTTCTGGCGGCGCTGTCCCGGCCGACCCAGTCGCGCCCGTCCGCCCCCCGCGTCGCGGTCTTCCCGGCCGGATGACCAGCGTGGGCCTGGTCGTGGTCGAGTGGTCCAGGTGGGGCCAACATCGCCTTTATGTGAAGACTGTCGATGAGCAGGCTGTCGGCTGGTTCGATAGGGAGACCGGCTACCGGCAGCTCGACCTGCCCGAGTTCGCCCTCGCCTTCGACGCCGCCGTCCGGGAGGCGACTGCCAACCGCGACACCGCGCTCGACTACGCACCGCAGCGGGTGATGGCGGACCCCGACGTGGACCTCATCGGTCGACGAGCTGGCGAGCTCCTGGCTGACCGGATCGCGGCGCTCTCGGCTGCCGGACGGTTGCACCCGCCGCAGCCTGACTTCGAGGGCCGGCGAGCCTACTCGAGCTGGGAGTTGGGACAGCTGGGGGAACAACACGTGGCGGCGGAGTTGGAGCGCCTCGCAGACCTCGACCCTCGATGGTCGTTCATCAACTCGATCCCGCTCGGGAATCGCCGCTCCGACATCGACCACCTGGTCATCGGTCCAGGCGGGGTGTACAGCGTCAACGCGAAGCACCACCACGGTGGCGATGTGTGGGTGGCGGAGGACGCCTTCCGGGTCAACCGCAACTGGATGCACTACATCCGGCACAGTCGCACAGAAGCCGGCCGCGCGGCCGGGCTGCTCAGCACCGCGACCGGGACGGAGATATCTGTCACCGGACTGGTGGTATTGGTAGGAGTCGCGAAGCTCACGGTCAAGGCCCAGCCCGCTGACGTCCGAGTGCTGGAGCAGTCCGAACTGGTCAGGTATTTGCTGGACCGGCCTCCGACACTCGCTGATGACGCGCGCGGGCTGGCGCTCAGCCGCGCGCGCCTCGGCTCGACCTGGCGCTGAGTCCCCGTTGTGACACCCCGCTCGGGCCCTCCCCGTCCGGGCCGACGGGTGTGAGGATGGGACACCCCACCCGGCGAAGACTGCTGGGATGAGCGTTATCGCCCGTGTACTCAGCGCTGCGGCTCAGCGGAGGGCATCGCCACCGGTTCCCCGCTAGGCTCTCTGGCGGCGCCGAGTGGGTCGAGCGCCGAGCGTTCCCGCCTCGCCAGCGTCCGTCGCAGCCCCACGTAACCCGCCAGCGTCACCGCCAGCGCGGCGGTGGCGTCCAGGATCAGGTCCGTCATGGTGTCTCGCAAGGCGTCGCGGCCGGCCAGCACCTCCCCGTCAGCGGTCGTCACCTTCTGCATGTTGGTGCCCAGAAGGCCGTCGAGCGTGAACTCGTAGATCTCCCACACCGCGCCGCAGGTCACGGCGAAGCAGAACGCGAAGAAGGCGACGAAGCCGGGGCTGAGGACGATTCGCCGCTTCTCGGCGTCGTTGAGGACCCGCACCAGATGGAAGCCGAGCACGCCCAACATCGCGCCGCTGAAGAAGTGCAGCAGCGAGTCCCAGAAGGGGAAGCGGTAGTAGAACGCGCGAACCTCGCCCAGGTAGATTGCGGCGTACAGGAACACGAAGTAGCTGACCTGCATCGCGGAGGGCACCGCGATCTGGAACTTCCGGCCCAGCACGGCAGGCAGGAACATGACGATCAGCCCGCCCGCGCACTGCGCCAGCATCAACACGTAGTCGCTCCGGGCCCGCTCGCCGATCGCGTCGGAGGTCCCCGAGGCCCTCGCCAGCTGGATCGTCACGTAGACGATCGACCCGACAAGGGCGAGGAACAGGATCCACTGGGCAACGGTCGCCGCCCGTCCCGGCGGACGAACCGGCGGCGGCGGCGTGATCACTGTCATGGTCACCTCCTGCGCCCAGCGAACACGGTCGGGGCAGAGTCGGCAACCCGGGGCGGGCCGGGGTCGAGACCGCTGGGCATTACTGCGTCTTGTTGCACCTCACCTCCGGCGGGATCATCGGCTCAGGTGGGCACAGGGGGTGGTCAGTGCCGTCGTCGCTGCAAGCCGGGACGCCCGGTCGGGTCGAGACCTGTGATGCCGTCGTCGTGGGGTCCGGTTTCGGCGGCTCCGTGGCGGCCTACCGCCTGGCCCGGGCGGGCCTGTCGACGGTAGTTCTTGAGCGCGGACGGGCGTACCCGCCCGGCAGCTTCGCCCGCAACCCCTACGAGATGAGCCGTGCCTTCTGGGAGACGAAGGACAACCTGTTCGGCCTGTTCGAAGTGCACTCCTTCCGCAAACTCGAATCGATAGTCTCGGCCGGCCTGGGCGGAGGGTCGCTGATCTATGCCAACGTCTTGTTGCGCAAGGACGAGCGCTGGTTCGTCCACGACTCGCCCCTGCCCGGCGGGGGCTACGAGCACTGGCCGATCGCACGCACCGACCTCGAGCCCCACTACGAGGCGGTGGAGCGCATGCTCACCCCCACCCCCTCGCCCTACCCCGATCTCCCGAAGGCGAAGGCGTTGCGGGAGGCTGCCCAAACCCTCGGCCTGGACACCTTCCACCCGCCGCTGGCGATCCTGTTCGCGCCGCCGGGCGGCGAGCCGGCCCCGAAGCAGGTCATCCCCGAACCCGGGTACGGCAACCTGCACGGCGCCACCCGCCTCACCTGCCGGCTGTGCGGTGAATGCGACATCGGCTGCAACGAGGGAGCGAAGAACACCCTCGACCACACGTACCTGTCGGCCGCCAGGCACGCGGGAGCCGACCTGCGCACGCTGAGCGAGGTGACCGGCGTCGTGCCGCTGGACGGCGGCGGCTACGAGGTGTCCTACGTCGCCTACGGCCCTGATCCCGAC
>JAEYNS010000136.1 GCA_023412435.1 Actinomycetes bacterium
ATCCGCAACCCGGAAACGATGTCGGTGGCCATCGAGGTGAGCTCGCCGTTCTGGGTGCGCTCGGCGGCCTGGGCGGCATTCAGCGGACGCAGCACGGGCGAGGTTGCACCGACCAGCAGCGGGGCGGCGATCAGGACCACCAGGCCGAGGGTGGGCGAGGTGGTGAACATCAGCCCGCACACGATCAGGAAGGCGACGACGGCCGAGATCGCCCTGGTGAACACCTCGAAGACCGCGCCGAAGGTGTCGGAGTCGGACGAGGAGATGCTCATCACCTCTCCGGTCGGGAGCCGCCGGGACAGCACGTGGCCCAGCCGCGAGGCCTTGCGGGCCACCAGCTTCTGGGTGCCGTACAGGGAGATCAGCCAGCCGCGCACCGCCATCGTGTGCTGCGCGATGCCGCCCGCGGCGCCCAGCAGCACGACGAGGAACAGCAATCCCGCCCAGCCGACGCTGGCCCACGGGTTGTCGCCCAGGATGCCGACGTCGATCACGATGCCCAGCAGCAGCGGGCTCAGCGTGGCCGGCGCCATCCAGGCGACACCCACCAGCGCACCGACGGCGACCACGTCGGCCTGGCGCCGCAGCGTCCACCACAAGAAGGCGGCCGGCGAGCGGGTGTCAGGGCGCGAGGTCTCGGCGTCGGTGTAGGCGTCGACAAGGGGCGGGAAGTCCTGCATAGCCGGTCCACGCTACGCCCACGGCGCGGCCAGCGTCACCCCGCGTTCGCCCATGGACGAATCTGGGCCCACCAACGTCTGCCACCTGGCCAGCCCGGCTGACGTGAGCTCCGTCCGGACTGGGTATCTGGCAAAAGCTGGCGAACCCGGCCGGCGGGAGGCCCTCGCCACCCCCGGGCAGCCGCACCTAGAATCGTCGCGCACCCAGCGGGAGGGCCCATGCAGGTCGACTTCGCACGTTCCGCCCGATCCAGCGTCGGGCTGGAATGGGAACTCGCGCTCGTGGACGCCGAGACCCTCGAGCTGGCGCCCGCCGCCACCGGGATCCTCGACATCCTCGGCTGGTCCGACGACGCGCCGGTGCGCAAGGAATACCTGCAGAACATGATCGAGCTGGTGTCCAAGCCGCACGCCCGGGTCGCGGACGCGGTCGCCGACCTGTCCGAGCAGCTCGAGCGGGTCCGCCAGGTCGCCGAGCCGCGCGGCATCCGGCTGCTCGGGACCGGCAGCCACCCGTTCAGCAAGTCGGCGCAGCAGCGTCCGTTCTCGGGACCGCGCTACGACGTCGTCAGCGCCCGCACCGCCTTCTGGGGACGGCAGATGGCGATCTGCGGTACCCACATCCATGTCGGCATCGCCCACCGCGACCACGCCCTTCCGGTCACCAACGGTCTGGCGCGGTTCTACCCGCTCTTCCTGGCGATGTCGGCTTCGTCGCCGTATTGGGAGGCCCAGGACACCGGCTACGCCTCGCAGCGCACCATGATCTTCCAACAGCTGCCGACCAACGGCCTGCCCTACCGGATGACCCAGTGGCACGAGTTCGAGGCCTACGCCGACGAACTCGCCGAGGTGGGCATGATCACCGTGCCCGGCGAGATCCGGTGGGATGTACGCCCCTCCCCCAAGTTCGGCACCGTCGAGAACCGGACGCCGGACTCCGTCCCCACCCTCGCCGAACTGGGCTGCCTGGCGGCGCTCACCCAGTGCCTGGCTGAGTACATCGTGCGCGACTACGAGGACGAGCACCTGGTGCAGGACCTGCCGCCGTGGTTGGTGAAGGAGAACAAGTGGCGGGCCGCCCGCTACGGGATGGACGCCGAGATCATCACGCCCGACCGCAACGCGCGGGTGCGTCCACTACGCCGGTACCTCGCCGAGTGGATCGACCGCCTGCTGCCGGTCGCGCGCGACCTGGGCTGCGAGGACGACCTGCTGTTCGCCGACGAGCTGTGCGGCGGCGGCACCAGCTACGAGCGGCAGCGCGAGGTGGCGGCGGCCAACAACGGCGACCTGCGGGTGGTCACGGCCCGCTGCCTGGAGGAGACCGGTGCCGCCACCCCGTTCGCCTGAGCGCTTCCGGCGTCCGGCCGGCCACCGGCTACCCTGTCGCTCGTGAAACCGTTCCTGCTGCTCGCGACCCGCGACCACGCCGCCGCGGCCGCCGCCGAGTACCGGTCCGTGCTGCGGCACACCGGGCTGGCGTCCGACCAGCTGGAGCACCGTCGGGTGGAGAGCGAGCCGCTCGGCCCGATCGTGCTGGACGACTACTCCGGCTTCCTGCTCGGTGGCAGCGCGTTCAACATCTCGGACGCGCAGAAGACCGCCGTCCAGCAGCGCGTGGAGGACGAGCTGTTCCGGCTGCTCGACCTGGTCGTCGACGCCGACTTCCCGTTCCTCGGGATGTGCTACGGGGTCGGGACGGTGACCGCGCACCTGGGCGGAACGGTGGATCGCACCTACTCCGAACCGGTAGGGGCGGTGCCGGTGACGCTCACCGAGGCCGGACGCGAGGACCCGCTGCTGGCGGGGGTCAGCCCGCAGTTCCACGCCTTCGTCGGCCACAAGGAGGCCTCGAACGGCACCCCGCCGGGCGCCACCCTGCTGGCCACCGGCGAGGACTGCCCGGTGCAGATGTACCGGGTCGGCGGCAACGTCTACGTCACCCAGTTCCATCCCGAGCTGGACGCCGACGACCTGGCGGCCCGGATGCGGATCTACCAGCACGCCGGTTACTTCGACCCGTCCGAACTGGACGAGCTGACCCGGATGGCCTACGCCTCACCGGTCAACGGCGAGCAGCACCTGGTGCTGAGCAACTTCGTCCGGCGGTACGCCACGGGCTGAGGCGGCGGTTTGCGTCCGTCAGCCACGCAGCCGGTAGCCGCGGAACAGGACGCCGTACTCGCTGCCCAGCGCCTTGCCCTGCGCGGCGAGCATCTGCGGGATGAAGTCGTCGGGAGCCGGATGGTCGGGCAGGTCGGCGAGGTAGGCCTCGTGGGCCGCCAGGGACGCGACAGCCTTGCCGACCGACTCGGGCGACACCACGACGCCGTGCGTGGGACGGGTGTGGCCCGACACCAGCAGCCACTCGGCACCCCACTTCTCCAGGCCCTCGGTCTGCGCCAGGTGCGGGAACACCCAGGTGTTGTCGGCGTCCCTGACCGCGTCGACGGTGGCCAGTCCCGCCGCCCTGTGGTCGGCCTGGTTGAGACCGTAGCTGGGCTCGATCTCCCACGACCCGGTCACCACCACGTCGGGACGGAACTGCCGGATCACCCGGGCGATGTCGCGCCGCAGGTCGAGGGAGTAGACGAGCACGCCGTCGGTGTGGTTGAGGATCTGCAGCCGCTCGACGCCCACGGCGTCGCAGGCAGCCCGCTGCTCGAGAGCCCGCAACGGCCCGGTCTCGGCCGGTGGCCGCTGCATCCCCGCCTCACCGGTGGTGAGCAACAGGTAGGCGACCTCGACGCCGCGCGCCGTCCACTCCGCCACCGCGGCGGACGTGCCGTACTCGACGTCGTCGGGGTGAGCCACCACGCAGAGGACCCGGCGGAAGTCCTGGTCGGGCAGCGGCTGGATGGCGTCCGGTGCGTCCATGCCGCCAGCGTAGGCCGCCGGACTCAGGGCCGACAGTCCAGACCGGGGACGGTTCCGGCGTCCCACGTCACGAGACCGGGGACGGTTCCGCGTCTCGGCAGGCGATCCTCCGGAACCGTCCCCGCGTCCGTCAGACCGGGCGGACCTTGGGCTGGCCCTCGACGGTCAGGGCGGGGTCACGCACCACGACGTCGCCGAGCACCTCGTCGATCCGCTGCATCAGCTCGGCCGGGATCTCGACGCCGGACGCCAACACGTTCTCGGCGACCTGCTCGGGACGGGAGGCACCGATGATCGCCGCCGCCAGATTGTCGTTCTGCAGCACCCAGGCGACCGCCAACTGCGCCATGGACAGGCCGAGCTCGTCCGCGACCGGACGCAGCCCCTGCACCCGGGCGAGCACTTCCTCCTGCTTGAGGAAGCGGGCGATCATGTTCGCCCCACCCTTCTCGTCGGTGCCGCGCGAGCCGGCCGGCGCGGGCTGACCGGGCAGGTACTTGCCGGTCAGGACGCCCTGCGCCACCGGCGACCAGACGATCTGCGAGATCCCGAGCTCGCGGCAGGTCGGCACCACCTCGCCCTCGATCACCCGCCACAGCATCGAGTACTGCGGCTGGCTGGAGACGAGCTGGATCCCCAGCTGCCGGGCCAGGGCGTGACCTGTGGAGATCTGCTCGGCCGTCCACTCGCTCACCCCGATGTAGAGCGCCTTGCCCTGCCGCACCACGTCGGCGAAGGCCTGCATGGTCTCTTCGATCGGGGTCTCGTAGTCCCAGCGGTGCGCCTGGTACAGGTCCACGTAGTCGGTCTGCAGGCGCTTCAGCGACCCGTTGATCGACTCCATGATGTGCTTGCGGGAGAGCCCGACATCGTTGGGCCCCTTCGGCCCGGTCGGCCAGTACACCTTGGTGAAGATCTCCAGCGACTCACGGCGCTCGCCCTTCAGCGCCTCGCCGAGCACGGTCTCGGCGGCGGTGTTGGCGTACACGTCCGCGGTGTCGAAGCTGGTGATACCGGCGTCCAGCGCCGCGTGGACGCAGCGGGTGGCCACCTCGTTCTCGACCTGCGAGCCGTGGGTGAGCCAGTTGCCGTAGGTGATCTCGGACACCTTCAGCCCCGAGTTGCCCAGGTAGCGGAACTTCATTCACATCCTCCTTGTGGTTTCGCTTCGACTCTAGCCCCGGCCCGGGTGCGGACATGCGACGGCGCCCGGTCCCCAAAGACCCGGCGCCGCAGGT
>JAEYNS010000163.1 GCA_023412435.1 Actinomycetes bacterium
CGTCAGGGTCAGCGGTCACCCACTCGCCGTCGGCGGTCGCGACCTCGGGGCTGGCGACGAGGGCGGGCGGCCGGCTGCCCTGCAGCAGGTCGGCGAGCCGGATCACGAACCTGCGCCCGCCCACCCCGGTGCGCTCCGCCATCGCGTCCAGCAGGTCGGTCGGCATCCGCCGCGGGTCCCTGCCGCGCGAGACCGGAACCTCGTGCCCGGCAACGATCGCGGCGAGCGGGATGACGTGCTCGGCGCCCTTCCGGTCGAGCACTGTCATGGTCTCGGCGTCGGAGCCGAGCACGAACCCGACGACGTCCTTCGTGCCCTTCTCCGGCATCCGGAACCGGACCGTTACCCGTACTCCCGGCTGGGTGGGTACTCGGTGCGGCGTGTCGTTCGGCGGGGTAGTCATGAGTTGTACAGTAGGCGACAGGCCGTCGGAGGAGGAGCTCGAAGCAATGACCTACGTGATCACCTTGCCCTGCGTGGACATCAAGGATCGCGCCTGCGTCGAGGAGTGCCCCGTCGACTGCATCTACGAGGGCAACCGGATGCTCTACATCCACCCTGACGAATGCGTCGACTGCGGTGCGTGCGAGCCGGTCTGCCCGGTCGAGGCGATCTTCTACGAGGACGACGTCCCCGCCGACCAGGCCGAGTACTACGACGTGAACGTCCACTTCTTCGACGAGATCGGGTCCCCCGGTGGCGCCGCCCGCCTCGGGCCGGTCGATTTCGACCACCCGACGGTGGCGGCACTCCCACCCCAGGGCGAGTGAGCCTCTCCGAGCTCCTGCCGGACTTCCCCTGGGACACGCTGGCGGCTGCCCGCACCGTCGCCGCCTCGCACCCCGACGGCCTGGTCGACCTCTCGGTCGGGACACCGGTCGACCCCACCCCCGAAGTGGCGCAGCGGGCGCTGAGCGGCGCTGCCAACGCCCCCGGCTATCCCACCACCTGGGGCACCCCTGAGCTTCGGGACGCGATCATCAGCCACCTCACCGGCCGGTGGAACGCCGCGGGGCTCACCCACGCCGACGTCCTGCCGGTGATCGGTACCAAGGAACTCGTCGCGTGGCTGCCGACCCTGCTCGCGGCGCGCGGGGAGGTGGTGGTCCACCCCGAGATCGCGTACCCGACCTACGACGTGGGGGCACGGATCGCGCAGGCCACCCCTGTGCCCTGCGACGATCCGGCACGTCTGGCCGAGCTTCGTCCCCGGCTGGTGTGGATCAACTCCCCGGCCAATCCGCACGGCCGCGTGCTCACCCCGGCCGAGACCAGCGCCTGGGTGGACGCGGCCCGCGCGGCAGGTGCGGTGCTGGCCAGCGACGAGTGCTACGGCGAGTTCGGCTGGGAGGCCGAGCCGGTCTCGGTGCTGGATCCGCGGGTCAACGGCGGCTCGCTGGACGGCCTGCTCGCCGTCCACTCGCTCTCCAAGCGGTCCAACGTCGCCGGCTACCGGGCGGGCTTCGTGGCAGGCGACCGAACGCTGGTCGGCGAGCTGCTGGAGGTGCGCAAGCACGCCGGGATGATGCTGCCGGGCCCGGTGCAGGCCGCCATGGTCGCGTTGCTGACCGACCAGACGCACGTCGCCGAGCAGCGCGGCCGCTACCTGCGCCGCCGGTCCCTGCTGCGCCCGGCCCTTGAGGCCGCCGGCTACCGGGTCGAGCACTCCGAGGGCTCGCTGTACCTGTGGTGCACCCGCGGCGAGGACTGCCGCGTCAGCGTCGACCGGTTGGCCCGGCTGGGCATCCTGGTCGCGCCGGGGGACTTCTACGGGCCGAAGGGGCGGGAGTTCGTCAGGATCGCTCTCACCGCCCTCGACGAGCGGATCGAGGCGGCAGCCCGCCGCCTGCTCGCCACCGCTCGGGCGGTATGACCCGTCCGCTCAGGCGGCAGGGAAGACCAGCGACACCACAGTCGGCCCCACCGCAGGGGACGGGCCGTGCCAGGCGGCAGGCGACCACGGGCTGTGGGTCCAGGTCCACCGGCCCAGCGACACCCTCTCCAGCCCGTAGCGGGCGGTGCCGGCGACCGCGACCTGGGCCACCGACCACGCTGCCTGCGGGTCGCGGACCTCGACCCGCAGCCCGTCCGCGGTGGCGGTCAGCGTGACCGCCTTCCCGAACGTCTTCCTCAGGTAGTCGGCCATCCCGTCCGGGTCGGGAGAGCCGGGGGACCGCACCGAGCAGGAGAAGACCGCAGGGGTCTGGCCGGTCAGCGCGCTGGCAAGCGCCCTGGCGTTCGCCACGTGCTTGCGGTAGGCCTCGGGGTGGCCGCTGCGCTGGACCGCCTGCGCGACATCATTGATGTCGCCGTCCTGCCACTGCTTCACCTTGACCAGGGCGCGGTAGAAGGCGGTCGCGGAGTACCACGGGTCCATGATCTCCTCGACCGACCCCCAGCCCTGGGAGGGCCGCTGCTGGAACAGCCCGATCGAGTCGGCGTGGCCGTAGTCGAGGTTGCGGATCCCCGACTCCTGGTAGGCGGTGGCGAGCGCGATGCTCGCGGCCCGGGGCACGAGTTCCCGCCTCACCGAGACCCCTGCGATCAGCGCCGCGTAGTACGCCTGGTCGGGGTTGAGCGAGACCGTGTGTCCCTGGACGGTAGCCGCGCACCGGTCGGCCATCGGCAGCGGGGTCTTCGTGGCCGTCGCCCACCACACCACGGCGCCGATCGCCACCAGCGCGAGCACCGAGACCGCTGCCAGAGCCTTCACGGCCACCGGCAGCCGGCGGGCACTAGTTGGCATGCAGTTCCGCGTTGAGGTCGACGCCACCGCCGGCGCGCGGCCGCGCCTCGACGGCACCGGTCAGCGAGTTGCGCAGGAACAGCAGGCCGGAGCGGCCGGACAGGGTCGCCGCCTTCACCACCTCGCCATCGAACTGCAGCTTCGTCCCCGCCGTGACGTAGAGGCCGGCCTCCACCACGCAGTCGTCGCCCAGTGAGATGCCGACCCCCGACTCGGCGCCCAGCAGGCACCGCTTCCCGATCGTGATCTGCTCCTGCCCGCCGCCGGACAGGGTGCCCATGATCGAGGCGCCGCCGCCGACGTCGGTGCCGTCGCCGACCACCACCCCGGCAGAGATCCGGCCCTCGATCATCGAGGTGCCCAGCGTGCCGGCATTGAAGTTGACGAAGCCCTCGTGCATCACGGTGGTGCCGCTGGCGAGGTGGGCGCCCAGCCGCACCCGGTCGGCGTCGGCGATCCGCACCCCGGACGGCACGACGTAGTCGACCATTCGCGGGAACTTGTCGAGGCCGAAGATGGTCAGGTGCCCGCGGACGCTGCGCAGCGCGAGCCGGGTCCGCTCGAAGTCCTCGACCCGGCAGGGGCCGTGGTTGGTCCACACCACGTTCGGCAGGACCCCGAACAGGCCGTCGAGGTTGATGCTGCGCGGCGCGCAGATCCTTGCGCTGAGCAGGTGGAGCCGCAGGTAGGCGTCCGGGACGGAGGCGGGCGGGGAGTCGAGGTCGATCTCGACCAGCACCGCGGACAACTCGACCTTGCGCTCCTCGTCGCGCTGGCTCGCAGCGCCCAGGCTCGCCGGGGCAGGGCTGCCGTCCGGGCTCCCCACGGGGGGGGGGGGGAACCAGGTGTCAAGCACCTGGCCGGAGTCGTGAATCGTGGCAAGGCCCCATCCGGACGCGGGTCGTGTCATGGCGACAGCGTACCTGCGGGGGCGAAGCCGACCCGCCGCCGGCGGGCTCGCGCCACGGTCCGTCACGGCGTCGACGCGCCGTGCGGGAGCGGTATCGGGCCGTAGGCTTCGGCCATGAGCCTCCAGCTGCGCGACAGCATCGTCACCCTGTTCCGCCAGATCGTCGACATCGAGTCGGTGAGCGGCAACGAGGGTCCGCTGGCCGACGCCGTCGAGCAGGCGCTGCGGCCGCTGGCGCACCTGCACGTGGTGCGGGACGGCGACACGGTGATCGCGCGGACCGAACTCGGCCGCCCCCAGCGGGTGGTCATCGCCGGCCACCTCGATACGGTGCCGGTGGCCGGCAACCTGCCGTCCCGCCTCGAGGACGGGGTGGTGTACGGCCGCGGCAGCGTCGACATGAAGGGCGGAATCGCGGTCATGGTGCAGGTGGCGGCGCTGGCCACCGCGCCGGCCCGCGACGTCACCTGGATCTTCTACGACCACGAGGAGGTCGCCGCCACCGAGAACTCGCTCAACCGGATCGCCGCCACCCGTCCCGAGGCGCTCGCCGGCGATTTCGCGGTCTTGATGGAGCCGACCTCCGGACGGGTCGAGGGCGGCTGCCAGGGCACCCTTCGCTACCGGGTGACCATCCGCGGCCGGGCGGCCCACTCCGCACGGTCGTGGATGGGGAGCAACGCGATCCACGACACCGCGGAGGTTCTGGCGAGGCTGGTCGCCTACCAGCCACGGGAGGTCGAGGTGGACGGCCTCACCTACCGCGAGGGGATGAACGCGGTCGAGATCCGAGGCGGGATCGCCGGCAACGTCATCCCTGACCGGTGCACGGTGACCGTGAACTTCCGGTTCGCGCCCGACCGCGACGAGGCGGACGCGCTGGCCCACTGCCGGGAGCTGATGGCCGGCCACGACCTCGAGTTCATCGACTTCGCGCTCGGCGCCCGGCCGGGCCTCGATCGTCCGGCCGCCCGTGACTTCCTGGCCGCTGTCGGCGGCGACCCGCTGCCCAAGTTCGGGTGGACCGACGTGGCACGGTTCAGCGCGCTCGGCGTCCCCGCGGTCAACTTCGGCCCCGGCGATCCGCTCAAGGCGCACGCCGACGACGAGGCCTGCCCGGTCAGCGATCTGCGGTCCTGCCGCGACGCCCTGCTGCGCTGGCTCGGCTGACATGGCCCAGCGGAGGGAGCGCACCGCGGGGACGGATGACGGCGCGGGTCGGCTGGGCGATGATGGGCGCGTGACCAAACACCTGCGCACCCAGGGGCCGGTTGTCCGCCGTGGCGAGAAGGCCGAGCCGATGACGCTGGACGAGTGGCTGCTCGCCAACCGGGGAGACACCGAATGGGCTCACGCCGACCCGTGGCGGGTGCTGCGGATTCAGTCCGAGTTCGTGGAAGGGTTCGGCACCCTGGCCGAGATCGGGCCGGCGATCAGCGTGTTCGGCTCCGCCCGCACGCCGCGCAAGCACCCGCTCTACGCCGCCGGGGTCGAGATCGGGCGTCGGCTGGCCCGTGCGGGCTTCGCCACCATCACCGGCGGTGGGCCGGGCATCATGGAGGCGGCCAACAAGGGTGCCCTGCAGGCCGGCGGCGCCTCGGTCGGACTCGGCATCGAGCTGCCCTTCGAGCAGGGTCTCAACAAGTACGTCTCGCTCGGCATCAACTTCCGCTACTTCTTCGCGCGGAAGGTGATGTTCCTGAAGTACTCCCAGGGCTTCGTCGTGATGCCGGGCGGCTTCGGGACCTTCGACGAGGTGTTCGAGGCGCTGACGCTGGTGCAGACCCGCAAGGTCAGGTCCTTCCCGATCGTGCTGTACGGCTCGGAGTTCTGGTCGGGAATGCTGGACTGGCTGCGCGAGCAGATGCTGGAGTCCGGCTACATCGGCGCCAGGGACCTGGAGATGTTCTCGGTGGCCGACGACCCCGAGGAGGCGGTGGCGCTGGTGACCAACCCGCTGCCGGAGCCGCCCGCGGACGCTTCGGCGCAGATGTCCTAGGATCGCGGCGTGGAGTGGTTCCTGTGGATGATCGCCGTGGCGGTCCTCGGCCTGGCGGCCGTTGCGGCCAGCGGACGGCTCGGCGAACTGCCGGCGACCGTGACCGACACCCCGGTGCCCCACCTGCCACAGGGCACGCTCACGGCCCAGGACCTGCGCCAGGCGCGGTTCGCCGTCGTCCCGCGCGGGTATTCGATGGTGCAGGTCGACGAACTGCTCGATCGGCTGGCACGCCAGCTCGAGACGCCCCGGGACTGACCGCGACCCGCGTGCGAGGTCGGAGAACGCCCGCCACCGGCGGGATGTCATGGGGGGATGGAATAATGGGCTGTGTTCGATCCAGCTGAACAAGTGAGGTAAGCAATGGCAGCTATGAAACCGCGAACCGGGGACGGCCCGATCGAGGTGGCCAAGGAGGGACGCGTGATCGCCATGCGAATTCCTGCCGAGGGCGGCGGACGGCTGGTGATCGAGATGAACGCCGCGGAGGCGGCCGAGCTCAAGGCGGCGCTGGAAGGCGTTGTCGTCACTGCCTGACACACCGCATCGTTGAAAACGGGCCCCGGGATCTCCCGGGGCCCGTTGGCGTGTCGTCCTCCTTCACCGACCGCTCCTCACCACCGAGAACTCCTCACACCACCGAGAACTCCCTCAGGGAGGGAGTTCTCGACGCTTGTGGGGAGCACTCGCGGCTCGCGCCCCACGACGCACCGAGCGCTCCCGATCTCGCCCCGCGCCGCGCAGTCCGCTGAGAACTCCTCAGCCGGCCGAGGACTCCCTCAGGGAGGGAGTTCTCGACGCTGTGGGGAGCACTCGGTGTCAGTGGCCGGCGTGAAACGCGATCGCCCGCTCGTAGACGGCGATGGTCTGCTGGGCGATCGCCTCCCACGAGAACTCGTCGATGCAGCGCTGGCGACCGGCCACGCCGAACCGACGGGCGCGCTCGGGGTCACGCGTCAAGGCGTTGAGCTGCTCGGCGAAGGCGGTCTCGAAGCCCGCGACATAGCCGGGATCGTCGGCCTGCTTCGGGTCGTAGGGCACGAGCGTGCCGGTCACCCCGTCCACCACCACCTCGGGGATGCCGCCGACCGCGCTGGCGACTACCGCGGTCTCGCAGGCCATCGCCTCCAGGTTGACGATGCCGAGTGGTTCGTAGATGGACGGGCAGGCGAACACCGTGGCGTGGGTCAGCACCTGGCGCACCGAGGCTCGCGGCAGCATCTCCTGCACCCACTTCACCGAACCGCCGCGCACCCGGCTCAGCTCGGCAAAGGCGGTGTCGAACTCGGCGGCGATCTCCGGGGTGTCAGGGGCGCCGGCCAGCAGCAGCAGCTGGGTGTCGGGGTCGAGCTGGGTGGCGGCGCGGACGAGGTGCACCAGGCCCTTCTGCCGGGTGATCCTGCCCACGAACACCACCAGGGGACGGTCGGTGTCCACCCCGAGGGCGTCGACCACGCCGGTGGCCGGGTCGGGCCGGAACTCGTCGGGGTCGATGCCGTTGCGCACCACCTCGACCCGGTCGGGATCCAGCTCCGGGTAGCTGTCGAGCACGTCGGCCCGCATCCCGGCGCTCACCGCTATCACGGCGGCGGCGTCGGCGAAGGCCGTCCGCTCCGCCCAGGACGAGACCCGGTAACCGCCGCCCAACTGCTCGGCCTTCCACGGGCGGTGCGGCTCGAGCGAGTGCGAGGTCACCACATGCGGGACGTCGAGGAACTTCGACCCGATCAGGCCGGCGAAGTTGGCGTACCAGGTGTGGGAATGGATGACGTCGGTGTCGGCGCTGATGGCGTTCGCCATCGCGACGTCGGCGCCGAGCACGCGCAACGCCGCATTGGCCCCCTCGGGAAAGGTCTCCGGTTGGGCGGTGGCTCCCTCACGGGGCTCGCCCATGCAGTGGACGTCGACCGCGTCGGCGAACTTCCGCAGCTGCGGGACGAGCTGGCCGACGTGGACGCCGGCCCCGCCGTAGATGAACGGGGGATACTCCCTTGTAAGGATCGATACGCGCAGTCGCATAACGCCGATCGTGTCATAGCGGTTGATCGCGGACTACCTTTTCAGCGTTTTGATTGTGACCGGCGCCCGCAACCCGTAGGTTCGGGTCATGATCAATAGGTCAAATGTCTTGTCGATCGTTCTGGCCGGTGGCGAGGGCAAGCGTCTGATGCCGTTGACTGCCGACCGGGCCAAGCCCGCGGTGCCCTTCGGGGGTACCTATCGCCTCATCGACTTCGTCTTGTCGAACCTGGCGAACTCCGACCTGACCAAGATCTGCGTGCTCACCCAGTACAAGTCGCACTCGCTGGACCGACACGTCTCCCAGACCTGGCAGATCGAATCCATGCTCGGCAGCTATGTGACCTCCGTCCCTGCCCAGCAGCGAACCGGCAAGCAGTGGTTCCAGGGCAGCGCGGACGCGATCTACCAGTCGATGAACCTGATCATCGACGAGGACCCCGACTACGTGGTGGTCTTCGGCGCCGACAACATCTACCGGATGGACGTCGAGCAGATGCTGGAGGCCCACATCGCCTCCGGGCTGGACTGCACGGTGGCCGGAATCCGGGTGCCGCGCTCCGAGGCGAGCGCCTTCGGGATCATCCACGCCGACGCCGGCGGGAAGATCCTGGAGTTCCTCGAGAAGCCGGCCGACCCGCCCGGCCTGCCGGACAGCCCCGATGAGTCGTTCGCGTCGATGGGCAATTACGTCTTCACGCGGTCGGCCTTCGTCGACGCCCTGGTGGCCGATGCCGACGAGTCCGAGTCGCGCCACGACATGGGCGGCGACATCATTCCCGGCTTCGTCGCGGCCGGCAGGGCGCAGGTCTACGACTTCAGGGACAACGTGGTTCCCGGCTCGACGGAGAAGGACCGCAACTACTGGCGCGACGTGGGGACCATCGAGGCCTACCACGCCGCCCACATGGACCTGGTGTCGGTGGAGCCGGAGTTCAACCTGTACAACCGCAAGTGGCCGATCTGGACGCAGCAGGCCCAGTTGCCGGGCGCGAAGTTCACCCTGCGGGGGACGGCGGAGGACTCGATCGTCGGCTCGGGCTGCATCATCTCCGGCGGCGACGTCGACAGGGCGGTGCTCTCACCCAACGTGATGGTCGACAAGTGGGCGCGGATCGAGGAGGCGGTGATCTTCAGCGGCTGCCGGATCGGACGCAATGCGGTGATCCGGCGGGCGATCCTCGACAAGGGCGTGATAGTCCCCGACGGAGTCGAGATCGGCACCAACGCCGACCACGACAGGGCCCGCGGCTTCCACGTCGAGGGCGGCATCACGGTGGTGCCGAAGAACCACAGGGTCCCCGGCCACTGGTGAGCGGGGAGGGCCGGCGCCTCGGCGCCGGTCCGCCCGCCGCAGCTCTTGACGGCGAGCAGGCGCCCGTCGCCGCCCGGC
>JAEYNS010000173.1 GCA_023412435.1 Actinomycetes bacterium
CCTGTGCACCGTGTCGGTGCGCGGTGTCGGGGGCCGTAGTGAGCCGACGATGGGCAGCGCGATCACGACGTGGTACAGCCCGTAGGCGGCCGAGGCGATCAGCACCACCTGGCACAGGAACGCGACCGCCGTCATCGGTGCACTCCAACGACAGCCTGCATCGAACTCCCTCACCCGACGCCGCGACCCTCGCGGCTACCCGTCCACCTTACTTGCCGCGCCGGGCGCAGACGGGCAACAGGGGTAGCCCTCGACCCAGCCTAGAATGGGAGGTCAGGAGGTGGGCAGGGTGCTCTTTCAGAACGAAGCGAGTTGGACGCTGTTCTGGGTCAACTGCATCATCTACACCGTTCTGGTCGTGGTCCGCGCCTGGGTCGATGTCGTCATCCCCGAGCGCTACTTCCGCCCGGAACGGTGGTGGTTCCGCACCCGGGAGTGGGAGCGGGACGGCGACGTGTACCGCAGCCTGCTGCGGATCGACCGCTGGAAGGACAGGCTGCCCGCGCTCGACACCTGGCACCGGTTCTCCAAGAAGCGGCTCGCCGACGCGAACCACCACTATCTGAGGCGGTTCATCACCGAGACCTGTCGCGCCGAGTCCAACCATCTGCGGGCGGTGGGGTCCGTGGTGCTGATGCGCCTGTGGACGCCGCTCGACCTGTGGATGACCTGCCTGCTCATCGCCGTGGCCGGCAACCTGCCGTTCATCCTCATTCAGCGCTACAACCGCCCCCGGCTGCAGCGGATCCTCGGCCGGATGGAGCGCCGCGAACTGGCCACCGCCACCGAGGGCGACGGCGAACTCAGCCCCGCCACCGCCTGACCGCCTCCGTGCCGCGTCAGGACCGCTCCGCGAGGCGCTCGCTGGACGCCGAGGTGCTGGCGCTGGCGATCCCCGCCTTCGCCACCCTGCTGGCCGAGCCGCTGCTTGTCCTGGCCGACTCGGCGATCGTCGGACACGTCTCGACCGCCGCCCTGGCCGGACTCGGCGTGGCCGCCAGCGTGATCGGGGTGCTCCTCGGATTGTGCGTCTTCCTCGCCTACGGCACCACTGCCACCGTGTCCCGGCGGCTGGGCGCGGGCGACCTGCGCGGGGCGCTGGCCGGTGGCCTCGACGGCATCACCCTTGGCGCGGGGATCGGCACGGCGCTCGCCGGAGCCGTCGCCTGGTCCGCCGAGCCGATCATCGGGCTGTACCGGGTGTCCCCCGAGGTGGCCGAGCAGGCGGTGATCTACCTGCGGACGGTCGCGCTGGGCTTCCCCGCCGCGCTGGTGGTGCTGGCCGCCACCGGCGTGCTGCGGGGGCTGCAGGACACCAGGACACCGCTGCTGGTGGTGGTGGGAATGAACCTGGCCAATGTCGGGCTCAACCTGTGGCTCGTGTTCGGGCTGGGCTGGGGGATCGCCGGCGCGGCCACCGGCACTGTCGTCTCCCAGTACGCCGCGGCGGGCTTCCTGGCGCTGGCGGTACTGCGCGGGGCCCGGCGCAGGGACGTGCACTGGCAGTGGCGTCCGGGTGGGGTGATATCGGCAGCCCGCAGCGGTCAGTGGCTGCTGGTGCGGACGGCGGGCCTGCAGGCGGCGCTGCTGCTCACCACCGGGGTGGCGGCGAGGATGGGGACCACGTCGCTGGCTGCCCACCAGGTGCTCAACAGCCTGTGGATGCTGCTGGTCTTCGCGATGGACGCCGTCGCGATCGCCGCCCAGGCATTGGTCGGGCGGTACCTCGGAGCCGGGCGAGCCGACGTCGTGGGCTTGCTGTTGCGCCGGTTGACCGCCTGGGCGATCGGCATCGGTCTGGTCGGCGGGCTCGCGCTGTGGGCGGGCCAGCGGCTCTACCTCGGCATCTTCACCCCCGATGCCGCAGTGCTCTCCCAGGTGGCGGGGGTGCTGCCGTTGCTGGCGGCGCTCACCGTCGTCAGCGCCGTGGTGTTCGTCCTTGACGGCGTCCTGATCGGGGCCGGCGATGCCCGCTACCTCGCCCTGGCGAGCCTGGTCAACCTGGTCAGCTACGTCCCGCTCGCGCTCGTCGTCGCGCTCACGGGGGCCGACCTGATCTGGCTGTGGCTGGCCTACGGAGGGCTGGCCCTGAGCCGGCTCGCCACCCTCTGGTGGCGCGCCCGCGGCACGGCGTGGCAGCGGCTCGGCGCCTGATCCGACCGGGACCTGCGGCCAACAAAGCGCGCCTGGCAGGGGTTCGGTCGGTATCGTGGGGGGTCGGCGTTCGGATCACGGACCAGGGGGTGGGACTTGTGACCGATGACAACTCGGCGAACCCCTACCACCCTGGCAGGGCGAAGGCCGCACCGCTGTCCGCGGGCCTTGAGGCACCCGCAGACGGCGATGGCGCGCCCGCAAGCCCGGCCGAGACCGGGTTCCCCTACATCGCCACCCAGGGCATCCAGCCCGGGCCGGCCACCCCCACCCCGTCCGGGCCTGCCCCGGGGCGTCCCCGGCTGCGCAACCGCCGTCCGGCCGGCCGCGGCGCGAGCGCCTGGCTGACCGTGCTGATCGGGGTCGCATCCGGACTGTTCGTGCTCGCCGTGCTCGGCGCCTACCTGGTCTGGGGGCCGACCGGCAATCCGATCGCCCCCTCGCCGACCCCCACCGCTGCGGACGCGACGCCCGCCGGAGCCGTCCGCGGCTACCTCACCGCCCTGGCCGCCGGGGACGCGGACGCCGCCCTCGGCTTCGCCGCCACCCCGCCCGCCGACGCCAGCCTGCTCACCGACGAGGTGCTCGACGCGGCGCTCGCGCAGGC
>JAEYNS010000174.1 GCA_023412435.1 Actinomycetes bacterium
GCCTGGGCCAGCTCCTTGGTGATGTCTCCGGTGCCGCGGATCGTCACCACCTCGCCGGGTTGGGAGATGCCGAGCGCGGTCTGGCCGGCGTCGAGGTAGTCACCAGCGGCGGCTGTGATGGGGGGAGCAAGCAGGGCAGCCACGATGGCGGCCAGTGCGGTCGCGAAGACAGCCGCACGTCGCGGGGGTGATGCGTGCATCGGTTCTATGTCCTTGTTGGATTGCCGGTGAGCATTCCCCCCGCCGACGAGTGTAGCCGGGTCCCCCGGATCAGGACAGTCCGTAGGCCTTGTGAATGAGCCAGATCGGGTGCTCGGTACGGACCCCTGAACCCTTCTGGATCTGCCAGCGGCAGGTCTCCGTGTCGCACAGCGCGAGGTCCTGATTGGTCTCGCGCACCATGTCGAACAGTGGCTTTCCGACGGCTTGGGCGATCTCGTACTTCTCCTTCTTCAGGCCGTACGTGCCGGCGATGCCGCAGCAGGTGGCGCCCGACTCGCGCACGTCCAGGCCCGGGATCAGCCGAAGCACGTCGAGGGCGGGCATCCCCATGCCCTGGCTCTTCAGCTGGCACGGGGCGTGGTAGGGCACCGTCATCTCGATCGGCGACATCGGCGGCAGCTCGCCCGCGTCGTGCAGGTCGAGCAGGAACTCCATCATGTCCCGGATCCGGGTGCTGACGTCCTGCAGCCGCTCGTCGCTGACGCCCATGATCTCGTGGGCCTCGTGCTTGAGCATGCCCGTGCAGGAGCCGGACGAGGAGACGATGGTCAGCTCGCCGCCGGCCGCACGCAGGTCGTCGCACAGCTTGAGGACGGCGGCGCTGGCCTGGTCGAACAGGCCGTTGGACTGCTGGGCCAGGCCGCAGCACCCCTGCTTGGGGACGAGGACCTCGTAGCCCAGGTGCTCCAGTACCTCGATCGACCGCTTCGAGGTCTCGACCTCGAAGTAGCCGCCCGCACAGCCGTGGAAGAACACCACCGTGCCCCGGGTGGCGGGGGTGGTGCGGGGGCCACGCTTCTTCAGCCACCCCTGGATGGTCTGGGTCTGCGCCGGCGGCATCGGGGCGTCCCGGTGGACGCCGAAGACCTTCTCCACGACCGTCCGGATCGGCTTGTTCGCCAGCACCGCGTTCGCGATCGGCGCCACCGGCGTCATGAAGGTACCCATCAGGGTGGTCCGCGAGATCAGCTGATCGCGCACCGGCATGCCGTGCTGGGACTTCATCACGGCGCGGGCCTGGGAGTTCAACTCCGCGATCTGGACGCCCTGGGGGCAGTGCAGGGTGCAGGCGCCGCAACTGGAGCAGTAGTCGAGGGAGTGGTCCACCGACTCGCCGTGCCGGAAGCGTTCGGCCTGCGGGCCGACGAACTTCGGACCCGAGAAGAGCGGGGTCACTGCCGACACCGGGCAGACCGTCTCGCAGATGGTGCACTTGACACAGTGGTCGAGGCTCGCCCGGGCGAACTCGTGCCCGGCGAACTCGAGGCCGTCGCTCATACCAGCTCCTTCGCGATCGCTTCGGCGGCCTTGACCGCGCTACCGAGGGCGATGCCCTCGCCGGACTTCTCACTCCACCGCTGGGCACCGGCCAGGACGCCGCCGGCCGCCCAGAGGTTCTCGTAGACCGGCCCACCGCCGGGCTCGATCACCCGCATCGCGGAGTCGACGGCCACTCCGACGGCGAACAGCGGCTGCTGGGCGCCCCAGTAGTCACCGTGCACCAGCTCACCGGTTACCCCGGCAAGCGGCAGGCCGAACACCCGTTCGGTGACGGTGTCGTGGGAGTCGAGCGACAGCGCTCCGCTCTCGAACCCGCCCCCGGCCAGCAGGAAGGCGTCGGCGGCGATCTCCCGCGGGGCGCCCGCCGTCGTCACGCGGACACTGCGGATCCTTCCGGACTCGATGCGGGGGTCGGTGGCCCACGAGCCGTTCACGACCCGCACGCCGGCGCTGCGAGCGGCCGCGGTGAGGGCTGTGTTGAGCCGCATCCCCGGCACCGACGGGGGTGGCAGCGGGATCTCGAACACCGGGTGCTCGAGCTTGTCGGCCAGGTCGCGCCAGGCGGTGGCGTCGCGCAATCCGAGGACGGCGGGCAGGCCGACCGTCTCACCCTCGGCCAGCAGCGGCCGCAGCTCGTCGGCGAAGGACGCGCGGTAGGCGGCCGAGTCGAAGGCGCGGGCGTAGGACAGGCCGCCGGAGTCCGCCTCGCCGGGCCGGGCGGGGACGTCGACGAACAACGCCCTGGCCTGCATCCGTCCGCCACCGTCCAGCACCGTCCGGGCGAGGTTGCCCGCGACGAGACCGGGGTGGAAGTCCTTGAGCCGCCGGAGGCCGACGATCGCGAACTTCGCCCCGTCCACGCAGGCACCGGCCAGCATGCTGGGATGGGCGAGGCAGGTCGGACGTACCGCCCCGACGGCGGTCGGGAACAGCTGGTTCGTGTCGGCGGTGCCGGCCAGCAGGTCGGGTCCGACCACGTCCTGGACGAAGGCGAGGCCGGCGCGGACCGCGTCCGCTCCGATCACCGCGTACGGGTGGTCGGGGCGGTCGGCAGCCAGCCCGGCGAGGGCGGTCAGCGGCTCGGTGACCCGGGTGCTGCTCCCGTTCGTGCCGGTGTAGCCGAGCACGTCGATGGTGCCCTGGGACAGCGGCAGGCCACCGACGCCCTTGGTCAGCACGGTGGTGCGCACCCCGGCGGCAGCCAACTGGATCGCGGCGGTGAGGCCGGCGAGGCCGGCTCCGATCACAACTACCTGGCTCACAGCTCAACCTCGGTCTCGGCGGGCGGAAGATGCTCGACGTCGAGGGTGCCCTGGAAGATCCAGTTGTCGAGCGCGGTCTGGCGCACCTGGTCGCCGTAGAGGATCGGCCACAACCCGATCCAGCGGTTCTTCAGGAAGAGCCGCATCAGCCCGGTGGCCCGCTCCACGTCGATGCGCCCCGTCTCCAGCGCGATGCCGGTGGCCCGCATCGAGCAGAACCCGCCCTGGCAGGGACCCATGCCGAGCCGCAGCTGGCGCCGGATGTCGTCGAAGCTCGCCTGCGGCTGGTCGTCCCAGGCCTTGAGGAACATGCCGCGGCTCATCAACTCGCACTCGCAGATGATCTGGTCGTCGAGGCGGTCCTCCTCGCGCTCGGCGAGCCGGTGCGTGACGTGGTAGGTCTTGCCGGGTTCGGAGCCGGGCACCGCCTCGTCGGCGGTGCGGCAGGCCCGGGTCTCGCCGAGCTTGCGACACATCTCGTCGACGATGTGCTCGGCCATCAGCCGGTAGGTGGTGAGCTTGCCGCCGCCGATCGTGAGCATGCCCTCCAGGCCGTCCCGGTCGGCGTGGT
>JAEYNS010000203.1 GCA_023412435.1 Actinomycetes bacterium
GCTGTCGCCCGCTCGCGGCTGGCGAAGCCGGCCGGCGGGCCCACTTCACGGACCGCCCACACCGCCTGACCCGAGGAGAGCCAGCCCAGCCGCCCGAACCGCGACACCGGCCCGGGCGGGTCGACGGTAGCCATCGTCGCCCGGTTGCCCATCCCTCGTTCCGCGGCATCCCGTGCCAGGTCGGCAGCCGGGGCGCGTCCGGCGCGCACCGGGCGTCGTGCCTCGTCGCGCGCACGACGGCCACCGACCCCGCCGTCGGTCCGGCCCTGGTCAGCCAGCACCCGCGGGGCTCGCTTCGCCATGGCGACAGGCTAGGTCGCAACCTCCGGATCGGCGCAGCATTTGCCCTTTCGGCTGTCCGGCTAGCCCTGTCGCACGCTGTCGCGCGAGCGCAGTGTTGAGGGCAAGTTGTCCAAGCCAGCGGGAGGCTGCCATGGCGCGAGTCGCAGTCGGGGATTTCGATGCCTTCCTGACCACGGGCCTGCGGGACGTGATCGCGGCCAGCCGGGTCGACGTCATCCACCGGCCCACCAGCGACATGCTCGACTACCTTCGCGACTGCCTGCCCACGCTGGTGGTGCTGGACTCCGGTGCCCCCGGAGCTGACGAGACGGTCGGCCGGATCGTCGCGGAGTTCCCCAGCATCCAGGTGGTCACCTGCTCGGCCGACCAGCCCTCGTTGCGGGTCTATCCGCCGTTCCACGCCGGAGAGTCGTTCGAGTGCGCCACGTCCGACCTACCCCATCATCTCGGGCGCTGACCCGCGTCCACCCAAGGAGGCAACCATGGCGACGAGCTACGCCACACCCGGCATCTACATCGAGGAGCAGCCCTCGGGCTCCATGCCCATCCAGGGGGTCGGCACAGCCATCGCCGCCTTCATCGGGCTGACCGCCACCTATGTCCCTGCCGAGGGCGACCTCGATGACCCGGACGGGGTGCAACCGCAACTGGTGACGAGTTGGCCGCAGTACGAGCGGATCTACGGCGGCTTCGCGCCCGGCGCGCTGCTGCCGTACGCCGTCCGCGGCTACTTCGACAACGGCGGTACCCAGGCGTACATCGTCAGGGTGTCCGGACGCGGCGGCGCCCGGCCCCCCATGCTCGAGCTCACTGCCGCCTCCCACGCCGAACTGGCCGCCATGACCGTCGAGGCGACCGACCCGGCCGCCACCGGGTACGAGGTCGAGTTCGTCGCCCCCTCCCCTCCCCCCGACGGTGGCCCGGTGACCGAGGACTACGCCCTGAAGGTGCTCCGGAACGGGCAGGTGGTGGAGGAGATCGGGGGCCTCAGCTTCAGCAAGTCGCCCCGGGTCCTGGAGAAGACCATCAACGACCAGGCCCGGACGATCAAGGTCACGGTCGCGGCCACCGGCGGGGCGCTGGCCGAACGCATCCCCGCTCCCGGCAGGTACGCCCTGCAATTGCCGGCGGCCGAGTCCGTCCCGCCGGACGCGCTGGCAGGCTCCGAGACCGAGCGCACCGGCTACCAGGGCCTGGTGATCGCCGACGACGTCACCATGGTCGCGGTTCCCGACCTTGTCACCCTCACCACACGGGAGGACGGCAGCCTGGACGAGGAGTCGTACATCGCCTTCCAGGCCGGCCTCGCCGACTGGGCCGCCGCCAGCGGCAAGCGGATGGCGATCCTCGATCCCCCGCCGGGGCTGAACGCCACCGGGGCGGCTGAGTGGCGCGAGAAGCTCGGCAAGGACACCGCCTTCGCGGCCTGCTACTACCCCAACGTCGTGGTGCCGAACCTCACCAAGGGCCAGGACGGGCCACGCTTCCTCACGGTGCCGCCGTCTGGTCACATCGCCGGCATCTGGGCACGGACGGATGCCGCGCGCGGCGTCCACAAGGCACCGGGCAACGAGGAACTCCGCGGGGTTGTCGGGCTGGAGGTCAAGCTCAGCGACGGCGAGCAGGGCATCCTCAACCCGATCGGGGTGAACTGCCTGCGCAACTTCGGCACCTTCGGGTTGCGGGTCTGGGGGGCTCGGACGCTGGCGATGACCGACCCCAGCTGGCGCTACATCAACGTTCGGCGCCTGTTCAACTTCATCGAGGAGTCGATCCGCCGGGGCACCCGCTGGGCGGTCTTCGAACCCAACGACACCGACCTGTGGCAGCGGGTCAAGCGCAACGTCGGGTTCTTCCTGCACGGCCTGTGGATGCAGGGGGCGCTGGTGGGGGCGACTCCCGAGCAGGCGTTCTACGTGCTGTGCGACGAGACCAACAACCCGCCGTCGTCGGTGGCCGAGGGGAAGCTGATCGTCGAGATCGGCGTGGCACCGAGCCGGCCGGCGGAGTTCGTCATCTTCCGGATCAGCCAGTGGCAGTCCGGACAGTCCACCACCGAATGAGGAGGCCGACCCATGCCTGACCTGATCACTACCTTCAAGTTCGCCCTCCAGGTGGACGGCATCAACCTCGGCTTCTTCCGCAAGGTGGCCGGCATCGAGTCCGAGACCGAGACCATCGAGTTCAAGGAGGCCACCGAGAAGGGCCGGATGGTGATCCGCAAGGTGCCGGGCGCGATGAAGTGGGCCGACATCACCCTCGACCGGCGCATCGATGCCTCGCGGGCGCTGTGGGACTGGCGCAAGCAGGTGATCGACGGCGACGTCGACGGGGCCCGCAAGAACGGCTCGATCGTCGCCTACGACTCCCAGGACAACGAGGTGGCCCGCTGGGACTTCAAGGCCGGCTGGCCCTCGAAGTGGAAGGGGGCTGACTTCGACGCCACCACCAACGACATCGCGACCGAGAGCGTGACGATCACCCATGAAGGGCTGGCGAGGTCCTGATGGTGCTGCAGACCGAGTACCCGTTCACGCTCCCGAAGGGGTACGTCGACGAGGAGGGAGTGCTGCACCGCAGCGGCGTGATGCGGCTCGCGTGCGCCCGCGACGAGATCGACCCGCTGCGGGATGCCCGGGTGAAGGAGAACGAGGCCTACGCGAGCATCATCGTGCTCGCGCGGGTGGTGACCGAGCTCGGTTCGCTGCGGCAGATCACCACCAAGACCATCGAGGGCCTGTTCGCCGCGGACTTCAACTACCTGCAGGACTTCTACCGGGTGATCAACTTCGGCGATCCCGCCGTGCTGGACGCGCTGGGCGAGGGCATCCCTTTTCCTCCCGAGGTGCTGAGCCCTGGATAGCCCGGCACGTGGCCGGTCTGGAGACCCACTACGACCAGCAGGCGCTCTGGGAGGAGATGTCGTACCTCGCCTACCACCTGCACTGGCCCCTGGACCCCTTGCTCGACCTGGAACACGCCGACCGGATCCGGCTGGTCGAGCAGGTCGCAGAACTCAACCGGCGAGCATGGCAGGAGGTGAGGGATGGCTGAGGGGAACGCGCGGACGGTCGACCCGCCGTTCGCGGGCAGCTTCGCGCTCGACGTCGAGGGGGTGCTGATGGGGCACTTCACCGAGATCACCGGCCTCGCCGTGACCATGGAGGTCGAGGAGGTGCAGGAGGGCGGCAACAACGACGCAGTGATCAAGCTCCCGGGACGGCTCACCTGGCCCAACCTCGTGCTCAAGCGAGGCCTGACCACCGACGATGCCCTGCTGTCCTGGCTGCTGGAGTTCTCCGGCCAGGGGTTCGCGGCCAGGGGCTACGCCGCGACCAAGCGCTCGGCGACGCTCACCCTCTACACCGCGAGGCTCGAGCCTGCCCGACGCTGGACGCTGCGCGAGGTCATGCCGGTGCGGTGGACGGGCCCGCAGTTCGCGGCGGGTGGTGCCGCCCTGGCCGTCGAGGAGCTGGAGGTGTCCCATGGCGGATTCACCAGCGGGTAGGCGCAGGCTGCGGCTCCCGGGTCGTCCGCCGATCCTGCCGCGGCACCGGGGTCTCATCCCGCATCGCCGCACTGGTCTGGTGCGCCGTCGCCCGATCGGGCGTGGCCTGAGCCGCAGCTCGACTCTCGGACTCCCGGTGCTCAGCCGCTGGCGCTGGTACCGGTGGGTGATCGGACGCCCCTGGAGGTCGACTGGTCTGACTGACCCGGTCGCGGCGACAGCGACCCCCGTCGCCGACCCCGCCTGGCTGGACCTGGTCGCCCCGCTCACCGGCGAGGGTTCACGT
>JAEYNS010000245.1 GCA_023412435.1 Actinomycetes bacterium
GGTCAGCTTCACGAAGTTCACGGCGTAGCCGGAGACCCGGATGGTGAGCTGCGGGTACTTGTCCGGGTTCTCCATCGCGTCGATCAGGGTCTCCCGGTTCAACACGTTGATGTTGGCGTGGAAGAGCCCCTCACCGAAGCCGGCGTCAAGGATGCCGACCAGGTTGTCGACCCGCTCCCGGGTGGTCCGTCCCAGCGCGGCCGGGGTGATCGTGTTGGTCAGCGAGATGCCGTCGAGGGCATCGTTGTAGTCGAGCTTCCCGACGCTCAGCATCGAGGCCCTCATCCCGTGGGTGTCGGCACCGTTCTCCGGGTTGGCACCCGGGGCGAACGGGGTGCCTGCGCGGTGGCCGCAGGGGAACGAGCCGGTCGCCTTGCCGTAGACCACGTTCGACGTGATGGTCAGCACCGACTGCGTGGGCACGGCGTCGCGGTACAGCCTGATCGAGCGGATCTTGTCCATCACCGTCTTCACCACGAGCTGGGCGAGTTCGTCGGCCCTGTCGTCGTCGTTGCCGTACTTCGGGAAGTCGCCCTCGGTGATGTAGTCGACGACCAACCCGCTCTCGTCGCGCACCGGGGTCACGGTGGCGTACCTGATCGCGGCGAGCGAGTCGGCGACGATCGACAGCCCCGCGATGCCGCAGCCCATGGTGCGCACGATCTCGTCGTCGTGGAGCGCCATCTCCATCGCCTCGTAGGCGTACCTGTCGTGGCTGTAGTGGATGATGTTGAGCGCCTCGACGTAGGTCTCGACCGCCCAGGTCAGCATCTCGTCGTACTTCGCCCAGACGGTGTCGAAGTCGAGCGGCGCGTCCCCGGTGACCGGCGCGTGGTCGGGCACCACCAGCTTGCCGCTCATCTCGTCCCGGCCGCCGTTGATGGCGTACAGCAGGGTCTTGGCGGCGTTCAGCCGGGCACCGAAGAACTGCATCTGCTTGCCGATCGCCATCGGTGAGACGCAGCACGCGATCGCGGTGTCGTCGCCCCACTGGCAGCGGATGTCGGCGTCCGACTCGTACTGCAGGGCCGAGGTCTCGATTGAGATCGCCGCGCAGAGTTCCTTGTAGCCCTGGGGCAGCTTCGGGTCCCAGTAGATGGTGATGTTCGGCTCCGGCGCCGGGCCGAGGTTGCGCAGCGTCTGCAGCAGCCGGAACGACGTCCTGGTGACCAGCGTTCGTCCGTCGTCTGCGAAGCCGCCGTCGGACCAGGTGGCCCAGTACGGGTCGCCGGAGAAGATCTGGTCGTAGTCGATGGTGCGCAGGAACCGGACGATCCGCAGCTTGGTGACCAGCGCGTCGATCACCTCCTGGGCCTCGGTCTCGGTGATCCGTCCGTCGGCGAGGTCACGCTCGGCGTAGACGTCGAAGAAGCCCGAGAGCCGTCCGATGCTCATCGCGGCGCCGTCCTGGCTCTTCACGCTGGCCAGGTAGGCGAAGTACGTCCACTGGACCGCCTCGACGAAGGTCCCGGCCGGGCGGGACAGGTCGAAGCCGTACTCCTCGCCGAGGTTCCTCAGCTTCTTCAGCGCCTTGATCTGCTCGGCATGCTCCTCGCGGTAGCGTGCCCAGTTCTCGCTGAAGGGCTGGTTGACCACCGAATCCATGTCCGACTGCTTGGCCTCGATCAGGCGGTCCACGCCGTAGAGCGCGACCCGGCGGTAGTCGCCGATGATCCGGCCGCGGCCGTAGGCGTCCGGCAGGCCTGTGATCAGGTGTGCGCTGCGGGCCTTGCGGATCCGCGGGGTGTAGATGTCGAAGACGGCCTCGTTGTGGGTCTTGCGGTGCTTGGTGAAGATCTCCCTGATCCGCGGGTCGGGCTCGAGCCCGGCTTCCTTGATCGCGGCCTCGACCATCCGCCAGCCGCCGGCGGGCATCATCGGTCGCTTCAACGGCGTGTCGGTCTGCAGGCCGACGATCACGTTGTCGTCGTCGCAGATGTAGCCGGCAGGGAAGGCGTCCACGTCGGCCGGGATGCGGGTCTCAACGTCGTAGACCCGCCTGGCCCGCTCCACCGAGAGGTAGTCGCGCTGCAGCGTCTCCCAGACGGTGAGGGTCTTCGCGGTCGGGCCGGCGAGGAAGGAGGCGTCGCCGGTGTAGGGGGTGAAGTTGGCAAGGATGAAGTCGCGCACGTCGATCGTCGACTGCCACGGACCCGGGGTGAACCCCTCCCAGGGATCGTCGCGGAAGGTCGAGGCCTGGGTGGGGGACTGGGCCGTCATGCTGCTCCTGGTGGCTGTGGCTCGTTTCCGGGCATGCTGGCGCCCACTGCTGCTAGGGATTCGGGACGGAAGTGTCCGAACAGCCACCAATCGCGGTGTGGCCAGCGCTTGTTAGGTAATCCTACACTGCGTAGGAGGATGGTCTGACCATTAGGTCCTCGGGTCCGTTTCGCCAACTCTTGCCAGATACCGGCCTTGGCTGGCAGCTGTGTCGGCCAGCCGCGGCAGGTGGCAGAAGTTGCAGGGCGACCTGTCGGAGCCGGTCGTTAGGCTGGCGCTCGCGAGCAAGCCACAGGAGGAACCGATGTCGACCCTGCCGAACCGAAGCCGCACCGCTGTGGTGGTGATCGACGTCCAGAACCAGGTGGTGGCTCCGACGTGGCGACGCGACGAGGTGGTGGCCAACGTCGGCCGGCTGGTCGACAAGGCGCGGGCCGCCGGCGTCCCCGTGGTCTGGGTGCAGGACGTCGACCCGGACGAGCACCCTCACGGCAGCCAGGCCTGGCAGATCGTGCCCGAGCTCACCCCGCTGGACGCCGAGCCCCGCCTCGACAAGGAGTACGGCGACGCCTTCGAGCAGACGACCCTCGAGGACGTGCTGGCCGGGCTGGGGGTTGGGCACCTGGTGATCGCCGGTGCCCAGACCGATGCGTGCATCCGTTCGACCCTGCACGGGGCCATCGCCAGGGGCTACGACGCCACCCTGGTCAGCGACGCCCACACCACCGAGGACCTCACCGAGTGGGGCGCTCCGCCGCCGGACGCCGTGGTGGCGCACACCAACCTGTACTGGAGGTTCCACACCGCCCCGGGCCGGACGGCCACCACCCTCACCACCGACGAGGTCGCGTTCGACGCCTGAGGCCGCGTCAGTCGGCGATGGTGCTGCGCAGCAGGTCGACCGCCTCGTCGATCGCCGCGCGCTCACGCCGGGAGAGGCCCGGGTCGAGATCGAGCGCGAACTCCGCCTTCCCCCGCGACACCCGGCGTCGCCAGAGGCCGACATCGCGCAGGTCGCAGATCACCACCCCGCCACCCGCCTCGGCGAACCGGTAGACGGTGTCGCCGGCCGGATGCCCCGCCGAGCGGGGGAAGTTGAGCCGCCGGTAGGTGAGGAACGCCTCATCGAAGATGGAGAGCAGCCAGGCCGAGCGCGGCCGGGTCTGCGGACGGTCCGGACCCGACCACAACTCCACGCCCTCGACGCTGTGGCGCACGACCCGGTCGCCGAGCCGGTCAAGCGCCGCCCTGATCTGGACGAGGGTCAGCGGGGTCCAGCGCTGCAGGTCCTTCAGCGCCACCGGGCCGTGGCCTGTGAGGAACCGCTCGACCAGTTCGGTCACCGCCGCCTCGGGAGTCCTGGCCGGCTCGGGTGGCACCACCTCGTCCAGTAGCGCGTAGTGGTGGGCGGGCGAGGCCACGGGTGCCGAGCAGATCAGCGCCCGGTACTCCGCGAACCCCAGCAGGTGACCCACCCGCTGGCCGAACTCAGGACTGCTCCGATCCACCAGCCCGGCCTCCGCCAGCGCCGCACCGAGCGCCCGCCGCTCGGCGAACCGCCGTCCGGCCAGCCGCTCGGCGATCACCTCGCAGGCCCGCTCGATCAGCGCCTGGTCGATCCCCAGCTGGTGCTCCCTCGCCGCGGGGACGGCTCTGGGTGCGGTGAGCGCCAACAGCCAGCGCAGGTCGGACGCGGCCACGTAGTGCCAGGTGGGCCGCAGCACGTGGGTGCGGATCAGCCGGCCGTCGGACACCGCGGCGTCCACGGCTGCGACGGTATCCCCGGTGCGGTAGGCGATCATCGCCCTGGCCAGGACGGCGTCCTGGCTCTGGACGCAGAGCAGGTCGCCGACTGCCTGCTCGGGAGAGGTGGCCGGCGGCCCGGTGAGCCGCTGGGTGGTCAGGCGGGCGGCCAGCACGTCGCGGCGGTCCATCCGCCGACCCTGCCAGTGCCACGCCGGTGGCGGCAACCCCGGACTGCCGCCTACCTGACGGGTTCTCCAGCGTCGTAGGGTCGATGCTGCACAGGGGTGTCCGGCGAGCGAAGGAGCGCAGATGACCGTCCCCGGCGGGGGAATGGGCCCGTTGGCGGGCGGGTTGGAGCTGCGCCGTGGCCCGGCCCGGGCCGACCCGGCCGATCGCGAGCAGCTGGCGGAATCGCCGATCAGCCTCGACCGGGTGGCGTCGCTGTTCAAGGGACACCTGTGGCCCACGATCGCGGTCTGCGCGATCATCGCCGTGTCGGCGCTGGTCGCGCTGGCCCAACCCTTCCTGCTGCGAGCCGTGATCGACGACGCGCTGCCGAACGGCGACACCCGGCTGCTGGTCTGGCTGGTGGTCGGCATGGTGGGCGTCGCGGTGCTCACCGGGGTGCTCGGGGTCTGGCAGACCTGGCTGGCCACCGCGGTCGGTCAGCGGGTGATGCACGGACTGCGCACCCGGGTGTTCACCCACCTGCAGCGTCAGTCGATCGCCTTCTTCAAGCGCACCCGCTCCGGCGAGATCCAGGCCAGGATCCTGCAGGACGTGGCCGGTCTGCAGTCAGTGGTGACGACGACGGCGACCTCGATCGCCTCCAACCTCACCACCGCGGTGGCGACCGCCGTCGCCATGGCAGCCTTGAGCTGGCAGCTGTCGCTGCTCAGCCTGATCGTCCTGCCGCCGGCGATCTGGACCACCCGTCGGGTTGCCCTGGTCCGCCGGGACATCACGACCGCGCGACAGCACGCCCTGGCCGACCTCCACTCCCAGGTGGAGGAGACGCTCAGCGTGAACGGCGCCATGCTGGCCAAGACGCTGGGCACGACGCGGCGGGCCGAACAGGAGTTCGCGGCCACCTCCGAGTCGCTCATCGACCTCGAGCTGCGCTCCTCGCTGGCCGGCCGCTGGCGGATGGCGACGATGCAGATCGTCTTCGCCATCATCCCGGCGCTGCTGTACCTGATCGCGGGCTTCCCCCAGCTCTCCGGCGACCTCACCATCGGCACCCTGATCGCATTCTCGACGCTGCAGGTGTCAATCTTCCGTCCGATCATGGGCCTGCTGAACATCGGCGCGCAGTGGATCACCTCGATGGCGCTGCTGAGCCGGGTCTTCGGCTACCTCGACCTGCCGGTCGAGGTGCCCGACCCCGAACGCCCGGTGCGGTTGCCGCGTGGCACGGTGCGCGGCGAGCTGCGGCTCGAGCAGGTCACCTACCGCTTCCCGGACGGCGACCGTGACGCGCTGCGCGACATCGACCTCGTGATCGCCCCCGGCACCGCCGTCGCGGTGGTCGGCGAGACCGGGTCCGGCAAGTCCACCCTCGCCTCGTTGCTGGTGCGGCTGGCCGACCCCACCGTGGGACGGATCCTGCTGGACGGCATCGACCTGCGCGAGCTCCACCCCCTCGACCGGGCCGCGGCGATCGGGACAGTCTCGCAGGAGACCTATCTTCGGCACGCCTCGATCGCCGACAACCTGCGCCTGGCAAGCCCCGATGCCAGCGACGACGACCTGTGGCGGGTGCTGGCCGCCGCCCAGGTGGACGCCGTGGTGCGCGCACTGCCCGGTGGCCTCGCCACGGTGGTGGGGGCGCGCGGCCACCGGTTCTCCGGCGGCGAGCGGCAGCGGCTGGCGATCGCCCGGACGCTGCTCGCGAACCCCCCGGTGCTCATCCTCGACGAGGCGACCTCCGCCCTCGACAACGACACCGAGCGCGACCTCCAGGAGGCGATCGACACCCTGATGGCCGGACGGACCACCGTCACGATCGCGCACCGGCTGTCCACCATCCGCGACTCCGACGAGATCATCGTGCTCGACCAGGGCCGGATCATCGAGCACGGCAGCCATGACGAACTGATGGCTGCCGGCGGACGGTACGCGGCGCTGGCACGCTGACCCCGGCCGTCGATCCGGGGGCGCGCCCGCGTCCTTGCCCGGTCCGCCCGGCCACCCTGCGACAATCGCAGGGTGTATGCAGACGTTCCCGACCTGGCGCAGGCGCGGGGGCACTGGCTGCGCCGAGCGCTGATCGCCTGGCCGGCCGACGACCTGCCTGCGGGTCTGGATCCGCGTCGGCTGGACTGGCTGCTGCACTGGTCGATCGCCGAGCCGATCGACCCCCGCGAGCCGGCACCGGTGCCCTGGGGGATGGCGGTGCTCAGCCCTGACCCGGCCGGGATCCCCGCCGACGTGGCCGCGACCGTGCCCTACCTGGCCGGACACCTCGCGCTGCGGGTGCCGGAGTCCGTCCCCGTCGCCGAGGCGCTGTGCGGACAGCTCGCGGTGAGCATCCACCACCCCTCCGGCGCGCTGCTCAAGGCAGGGTCGCTGCAGACCCCAGGGGTGCTCGACGAGCTCTACGCCGCCGCCGGGCAGGCGGTGCTGGGCGCCGACTGGCAGGCGGGCGTCCCCACGCTGCGGGTCTGGGCGCCCACCGCCCAACGGGTGCGGCTGCTGCTGTGGGCGCCGGGCGACGACCTGCACTCCGGTGGCCGCGCCCTCCCGATGCAGCGACGCCCGGACGGCACCTGGGAGGCCACCGGCGAGCCCGGCTGGGCAGGTCACCGCTACCGCTACGAGGTCACCGTGTTCACCCCCCACCACGGGCGGGTGGTGTCCAACCAGGTGACCGACCCGTACTCGGTCGCCCTGACCGTGAACTCCACCCACTCGGTGCTGGTCGACCTGACCGATCCGGCGCTGGCCCCGTCCGGCTGGCTCACGGCGGCGAGCCCCCCGCTGCGCCACGCTGTCGACCAGGTCATCTACGAACTGCACGTGCGGGACTTCTCCGCCGGCGACCCGACGGTGCCCGAGCAGCTGCGGGGTGGCTTCCTCGGCTTCGCCGCCGCCTCTGCCGGCATGGCCCACCTGCGCCGTCTGGCCGACGCCGGGCTGACCTCGGTGCAACTGCTCCCGGTGTTCGACAACGCCGCCGTGGACGAGCGGGCGGGCAGGGGCGCCGCCGACCTCGACGCGTTCCGCGGCCTGCCCCCCGACTCACCCGGCCAGCAGGAGCGGGTGGCGGCCGGGCGGCACCGCTACAACTGGGGCTACGAGCCCTGGCACTACTTCGCCCCCGAGGGCTCCTACGCCTCCACGCTCGCAGCGGCCGACGGTGCCGGACGGACGGTGGAGTTCCGCACGATGGTCGGCGCGCTGCACGCCGCAGGGCTGCGCGTGGTGCTGGACATGGTGTTCAACCACACCGCCAGCGCCGGTCAGGACGACAGATCGGTGCTCGACCGGATCGTGCCCGGGTACTACCACCGGCTCACCCGCTGCGGCGAGGTGGAGACCTCGACCTGCTGCCCCAACGTCGCCACCGAGCACCTGATGGCCGAGAAGCTGATGGTCGACGCCTGCGTCTCCTGGGCTCGTCACTACCGGGTCGACGGCTACCGCTTCGACCTGATGGCCCACCACAGTCGCGACAACCTGCTCGCGGTGCGGGCGGCGCTGGACCGGCTCACCCGCGAGACCGACGGCGTGGACGGTCGCCGCATCACGCTCTACGGCGAGGGCTGGAACTTCGGCGAGGTCGCCGACGATGCCCGCTTCGTCCAGGCCCGCCAGGGACAGCTCGGCGGGACCTCGATCGCTACCTTCTCCGACCGGCTCCGCGACGCGGTCCGGGGTGGCGGCGCCTTCGACGACCCGCGGACCCAGGGCTTCGGCACCGGCCTCGCCCTCACCGGCACCGACCCCCGCCTGCCGTGGCTGACCGACATCGTGCAGCTCGGCCTCGCAGGGACGCTGCGCGGCTTCAGGTTCCGCTCGGCGCAGTCGGGGCGGGTGATCCGCGGTGACGAGGTGCCGTACAACGGGACGGTCGCCGGCTACGCCGACGAGCCGGACGAGGTGATCAGCTACGTCGACGCCCACGACAACGAGACCTTGTTCGACGCCCTCACGCTCAAGCTCCCCCGGGAGACCCCGATGGCCGACCGGGTGCGGCTGAACACGCTGTGCCTGGCGCTCGCCACGCTCGGCCAGTCGCCGGTGATGTGGCACGCCGGGACCGACATCCTGCGCTCGAAGAGCCTCGACCGCAACTCCTACCTGTCGGGGGACTGGTTCAACACCCTCGACTTCTCGCTGACCGACAACGGGTTCGGGGCGGGGCTGCCGCCGGAGAGCGACAACGGTCCGCTGTGGCCGATCCTCGCGCCGCTGCTCGCCGACCCGACGCTGAAGCCTGGCCCGGCCGACCTGAGGTTCGCCCACGAGCTCGCGCTCGACCTGCTGCGGCTGCGGGCGTCCACCCGGCTGTTCCGGCTGGGCAGCGCTGCCGCGATCGCTCGGGCGGTGTCGTTCCCGGTGTCCGGCACCCCGCTGGCGGTGCCCGGGATCGTGGTGATGCGGATCGCCGACCCGGTGGCCGAACCACGCTGGGCGAGCCTGGTCGCCGTCTTCAACGCCACCGCGGCGAGCGTCGGTCAGGAACTTCCGTTCAGGGTGGACGGCCACCGGCTGCACCCCGTCCAGGCCGCCGGCGCCGACCCGCTGGTGCGCAACGCGTCCGCCGCGGGCAGCCGGTTCACCGTCCCGCCGCTGACCGTCGCGGTGTTCGTCGAGCCGTCCTGAACCGTCCGGGGCCGATCGCGATAGGCTGACGAGGTTCCCTGATTGACCGCCATGAAAGGCCGACGATGACCTCGACAGTGACCCTTCCCTGGACCGACCTCGACAGCCGCGCTGTCGATACGGCCCGGATCCTGGCCGCGGATGCCGTGGAGCGGGTGGGGAACGGCCACCCGGGGACGGCCATCTCGCTCGCCCCCGTCGCGTACCTGCTGTACCAGAAGGTGATGAACGGCGACCCCGCCGACCCGACCTGGACCGGCCGCGACCGCTTCGTGCTGTCGGCCGGCCACTCCTCGCTCACCCAGTACAACCAGCTGCTGCTGGCGGGCTACGGCCTCGAGGTGGACGACATCGCGGCGCTGCGCACCGAGGGCTCGCTGACCCCCGGCCACCCCGAGTACGGCCACACCGCGGGCGTCGAGTGCACCACCGGCCCGCTGGGCGCCGGGGTCGCCAACGCGGTCGGCTTCGCGATGGCGGCCCGCCGCGAGCGGGCGCTGCTCGACCCCACCGCCGAGCCCGGCAGCTCCGTGTTCGACCACTTCGTGTACTGCATCGCCGGTGACGGCTGCATGCAGGAGGGCGTCTCCGGTGAGGCGTCCTCGCTGGCCGGCGCCCAGAAGCTCGGCAACCTCGTCCTGATCTACGACGACAACCGGATCTCGATCGAGGGGGAGACCCAGATCGCGTTCACCGAGGACGTCGCCGCGCGCTACGAGGCCTACGGCTGGCACGTCCAGCAGGTCGACTGGACGAACGGCCTGACCTCCTACGAGGAGAACGTCCAGGCTCTCTACGACGCCATCGAGGCGGCCAAGGCAGTCACCGACAAGCCGTCCTTCATCAAGCTCACGACGATCATCGGCTGGCCGCTGCCGACCAAGGCCGGCCACCACTCGGTGCACGGTGCCAAGCTGGGGGCCGAGGAGATCGCGGGCCTGAAGAAGGAACTCGGCTTCGACCCGGAGGCCGACTTCGCCGTCGACCCGGCGGTGCTGGAGCACACCCGGTCCAACGCGGCCGCCCGCGCCGCCGAGGCCAAGGCCGCCTGGAACGCCCGCTTCGAGGAGTGGAAGGCCGCCAATCCCGACGGCCACGCGCTCTACCAGCGGCTGCGGGAGCGCGAACTGCCGGAGGGGTTCGAGACCGCGCTGCCGGAGTTCCCGGTCGGCAAGAAGTCCACCCGGGTGGCGTCCGGTGAGGTGTTGTCCGCGCTCGCCGACATGGTTCCCGAGCTGTGGGGCGGCTCGGCGGACCTCGCCGGTTCGAACAACACCACGATGAAGGGCCAGCCGTCCTTCCTGCCGCCCGAGCAGTCCAGCCACGACTTCGTCGGCGACTACAACGGCCGCACCCTGCACTTCGGCATCCGCGAGCATGCGATGGGCAATGTCCTCAACGGCATCACCCTGTCGGGCCTGACCCGCCCCTACGGCGGCACCTTCCTGGTCTTCGCCGACTACATGCGCACCCCGGTACGGCTCGCGGCGCTGTCGAAGGTCCCGACCATCTTCGTCTGGACCCACGACTCGGTGGGGGTCGGCGAGGACGGCCCCACCCACCAGCCGGTCGAGCACCTCGCCACGCTGCGCGCCATCCCGGGGCTGGACGTGGTGCGCCCGGCCGACGCCAACGAGACCGCGCAGGCCTGGGCCGAGGCGCTGCGGCACACCGACCGTCCCACCGCGCTGATCCTGACCCGACAGGACGTCCCGACCATCGAGCGCGGGGACGGGGCAGCGGCGCCCGCCGAGCTGCTCGCGAAGGGCGGCTACGTGCTGCTGGACGCCTCCACAGGGGAACCGGCCGTCGTCCTGCTCGCCACCGGCTCCGAGGTCGGGGTGGCGGTCGCCGCGCGGGACCTGCTCGAAGCCGAGGGGATCGCGACCCGGGTCGTCTCGCTGCCGTGCCTGGAGTGGTTCGCTGCGCAGCCGGCCGAGTACCGCGCGGAAGTCATCCCGGCCTCGGCAGCGAAGGTCTCCCTCGAGGCCGGCATCGCGATGGGGTGGCGGGAACTGGTCGGCGACGCCGGCGAGATCATCTCGATCGAGCACTTCGGCGAGTCCGCCGCGGGCCCGCTGCTGCTGGCCAAGTACGGGTTCACCCCCGAGAACGTGGTCGAGCGGGCGAAGGTCGCGCTGGGGCGTCAGAACTGAGCTGACTGACGGGGCCGGTGCCCCCCGGGTTGGGGGGGAGCGGGGC
>JAEYNS010000302.1 GCA_023412435.1 Actinomycetes bacterium
ATAGCGCACCGACGCGCCTGCCCCTGCCGCCGCGTCGGCGAGGATCGGGTCGAGGACGGTGCGTCGCGGCGCGTACAGCGCGTCGACCCCTGCCCCGGGCTTGAGCGCCACGCGCACGGTCTCCTCGGGGTAGTGGAACGTCGTCTGCCGGATCGCCGGGGTCCCGGCAGCGACCACCTCGTCCAGCAGCCCCCACCGCTGGAGCTGGCAGACGCCGCCGCGCATCAGGGCGTGGGTGGAGAGGGTGTCCGCCCCGGGGACGTCCCGCTCCACCACGACCACCGACAACCCGGCCCGCGCCAGCAGCAGGCCGGTCGCGGCGCCGGCAGCCCTGCCGCCCACCACCACCACGTCGGCCACCAGCTCGGGCGCCACGCTCCTCACCCCTTTCCGCATCAGCCGGCGTCGACGTCGACGGCGACCGGCACGCCGCTGGTCAGCACGTCCAGCACCGCCGAGCGCGCCATCGACTGCTTGAGCACGGCGCGAAGCGCCTCGGGGTCGTCGCCACGCAGCCGGAACCGCACCGTGATGCCCTGGTAGCCGTTGCGGACCTCGGGGTCGAGGCCGAGCAGGCCGAGCAGGTCGATGTCGCCCTCGACGGTGGAACTCACCTCGGTGAGCTGAACGCCGCGGGCGGCGGCGATGTTGGCGACCCCCGCGGTCAGGCAGGCAGCCAGGGCGTGCAACAGGAACTCGACGGGGGTCGGCCCGTTGTCGGCACCGACCAGCACCGCGGGGTGGTCGGCCTCGTAGCTGCGGGGCTCGACGTGGGTCAGCTCCTGCATGGCGCCGTGGAAGCCGTCAATGGTGGAGCGGCTGTGCGTACCGCTGACCCACTGGTTGGTCGCCCGGAACTGGAACTTCGCGATCTGCGGGTTGGCCTTCACCGCGTCGAGCGTGGCGAACAGCGTCGCGACGTCGACCCCGTTGCGGGCCGGGTGTTCGGTGAGTGTCATGGCGGTACCTCCTGTGGAGAACGGATCTGGTTCTCCAACCCTCGGTCGACGAGGTGGTGCCCGACATCCGGGGCGGCCACGGGACCTCCTCGGTGGTCACCACGGAGTCGGGTGGGGGCGCAGGGGCGCTCACTCGGCCAGGAAGCGCTCGAGCTCGTCGAGGAACTGGGCGAACGCGAGGTCGCGCTGCAGCAGGATGTGGTTGCGGCTGTCCAGCGCCACGAACCGGGCACCGGGGATCAGCCCCGCCAGATGCCGGCCCTCCTCGAAGGCGACGCAACGGTCGCCCCTGGCATGCACCACGAGGGTGGGGACGCTGACCTGGCCGGCGAACCCGGTGACGTCGAGGTCGTGGAAGGCGCTCTCCAGCAGCGGGGCATTGACCGAGGTGGTGGTGGTGCGCAGTTGCTCGTTGAACCACTGGACCTCGGCAGGGCCTGCGTCCGGGACGAAGGCGCGGGCGAAGGTCTCCCGGAACAGGTCGTTGTCGGGCTGCCAGCCGAGCTGGGCCAGCCCCACCTTGACACCCGACTCGACCACCTGGTCGGGGTCGCCCCTGCGCCGCATCCCCCGGGCGTAGGTGCCGTAGAGGACGAGCCGCCGCACGCGCGCCGGGTAGCGGGCCGCGAAGACGAGGGCCACCGGCCCGCCCTGCGAGATGCCGAGCAGGTCGACCGGCTCGCCGCCGACGGCGTCCACCACGGCCGCGAGGTCGTCGATCCACAGGTCGAGGTCGGTCAGGTCGACACCGTCGAGGGCGCGGTCCGACAGGCCGCAGCCCCGCGGGTCGTAGCGGACGTAGCGGTACCTGGCACTGAGTTCGCGGACCCAGTGCCCCCACACCGGGCTGGCGACGGTGTCCTTGTCGACCTGGGTCAGCCAGGTCGCCGTCTTGACAAGGGTGCGCCCGGCGCCGGTGGCCGTCACCGCCAGGGATCCGCCCGAGACCGGGACGAACCGGACCGCGGAGCCATCGTCGACGACAGGTCCGCCGGGAGGTCTGTCGAGGCCCAGCGCGCGCCGATCCGGAGCCCGCAGCTTGCGCAGCAGGGAGGACACGTGGGTCTCGACGGTCCGTACCGACACCACGAGTTCGGCGGCGATCTCGGCGTTGGTCCAGCGTCGCCGGACCAGTTCCAGCACCGTCTGTTCCCGGGGGGTCAGCCTCGGCGTTGGCGCCTCACCCATGGGCTGAGTGTGCCACCGGACCGCCGCGGTCGGGCCTGGGGCCGCCTAGTGGTCGCCGTGCAGGGCGGCAGGCAGCGGGGCCTGCCAGGCCGACCGCACCTCGTCCAACCGCAGCGCGAACCCGGCGACCTCCACCACACCGGTGCCGGTCACCTCCCCGACATGGGCGGCGGGGATGCCGTGCTCGGAGCACAGCGCCCCGAACTCGTCGGCGTCGGCCGCGGACAGCGAGACCAGCACCCGGCCGGGGGTCTCGGAGAAGAGCTGGACGCAGGGGTCGCCCTCGGGCAGATCGATCCGGGCGGACACGTCGAAGCGCAGGCAGCTCTCCACCAGCGCCTGGCCCAGCCCACCGTCGGACAGGTCGTGCGCCGAGCGCAGCAGGTGGCGCCTGGCCGCGGCCACCAGCACCCTGCCGAGCCGGACCTCGTGGTCGAGGTCGGGCACCGGGGGCAGGCCACCGAGGTGGCTGTGGACGGCCTCCGCCCACGCGCTGCCCGACAGGTCGTCGCCGGTGGTGCCGAGCAGCCAGACCTGGTCGCCCGGCTGGCGGAAGCCGGTGGTCAGCCGGTCGGCGACGTCATCGATCACCCCGAGCATGCCGACCACGGGCGTCGGCAGGATGTTCACCCCGCCGGTCTGGTTGTAGAAGCTGACGTTGCCGCCGGTCACCGGGGTACCGAGCTCACGGCAGCCGTCCACCAGGCCGAGGATCGCCTCGGAGAACTGCCACATCACCGCCGGGTCCTCCGGCGAGCCGAAGTTGAGGCAGTCGGTGATCGCCACCGGTTCGGCGCCCGCTGCCGCCACATTGCGGTAGGCCTCGGCCAGCGCCAGCTGGGCCCCCAGGTACGGGTTGAGCTGGGTGAACCGCGCGTTGCAGTCGACGGCGAGGGCGACCCCCAGGCCGCTCTCCTCGTCGAGCCGGAGCATGCCGGCGTCGTCGGGCTGGGCGAGGATCGAGTTGCCGCGGACGTACCTGTCGTACTGGTCGGTCACCCAGGACTTGTCGGCCTGGTTGGGCGCCGACACCACCCGCATCAGGTGGTCGGCGAGCTCGGCCGGGTGGCCGGGCCGGGGCAGCGCGTCGGCGGAGTCGGCGTTCAGCGGGTCGATCCAGTCCGGCCGGGCGAGCGGACGGTGGTACACCGGACCCTCGTGCGCCACCGTTGCGGGGTCGACGTCCACCACGGTCTCGCCGTGCCAGTCGATCACCAGCCGGTCACCGTCGGTCACCTCGCCGATCACCGTCGCGAGCACGTCCCACTTGCGGCAGATCGCCAGGAAGGCCTCGACCTTGCGCGGCTCGACGACCGCCATCATGCGCTCCTGGGACTCGCTCATCAGGATCTCCTCCGGACTGAGCGTGGGATCCCGCAGGGGCACGAGGTCGAGGTCGACATGCATGCCGCCGTCTCCCGCGCTGGCGAGTTCGGAGGTCGCGCACGAGATGCCGGCGGCCCCGAGGTCCTGGATCCCGACGATCACCCCGGCCGCGAACAGCTCGAGCGTGCACTCGATCAGCAGCTTCTCCATGAAGGGGTCGCCGACCTGCACCGCGGGCCGCTTGGCGGGGCCGTCGGCCTCGAAGGTCTCCGAGGCGAGGATCGAGGCGCCGCCGATGCCGTCACCGCCGGTGGCGGCGCCGTAGAGGATGACCTTGTTGCCCGTCCCTGAGGCGAAGGCGCGGTGGAGGTCCTCGTGGCGCAGCACCCCGACGCACAGCGCGTTCACCAGCGGGTTGCCGTAGTAGGACGGGTCGAAGACCACCTCGCCGCCGATGTTCGGCAGGCCCAGGCAGTTGCCGTAACCGCCGACCCCGGCCACGACGCCGGGCAGCACCCTGGCGGTGTCGGGGGCGTCCAGCGCGCCGAACCTGATGGAATCCATCACGCCGATCGGCCGCGCGCCCATCGCCAGGATGTCGCGGACGATGCCGCCGACGCCGGTCGCGGCGCCCTGGTAGGGCTCGACGTAGGACGGGTGGTTGTGCGACTCGATCTTGAAGGTGACGGCGATTCCGTGGCCGACGTCGACCACGCCCGCCTGTTCGCCGATGCCGGCGAGCAGTTCGCCGCGCGGTGTCCTGCGCTCCAGCTCCCCGAACCGGGCCAGGTGGACCTTGGAGGACTTGTACGAGCAGTGCTCGGACCACATCACCGAGTACATGGCGAGTTCGCAGGAGCTGGGCCGGCGGCCGAGGATCTCGCGGATCCGGGTGTACTCGTCCTCTTTCAGCCCGAGGGCAGCCCAGGGCTGCTCGGCCTCGGGGGTGGCTGCGGCATGCGAGACGGTGTCGACCACGCGGTCAACCTACTACGGCGCCACGGGCCCGCCGCCCCCCGTCCGACGGGCTCACGGCGTAGTCTTGACCCCGAACCCACCAGGAGACCCCACCATGCCGGCCCCCGCATTCCTGGGCGAGCGACCGACGGAGCAGCTCGCGTGGCTGGCCTGCGCCCCGAATGCGACCGAGACCATGGAGGCGCGCTCGGTGCCGGACGGCAGCCACCTCGGCATCCTGCCGGTGGGGACTCCCCAGGACCTTGCCGAGGCGGCCCGCCGGGCCGGCGACGCGCAGCGAGCCTGGGCGGCCATGCCCGCGTACTTCCGGCTCGCGGCGTTCCGGCGGTTCGCCGGCCTGCTCGACGCCTACCGTCCGGCGATCGCCGAGGTGGTGTGGGCGGAGACCGGCGGCACCTTCCAGGCGGCCGACGACCTGGTCGGACGGCTGGGTCCTGAGTGCCTCAGCCTGGCTCGCGCCACCGTCGGCACCCTGAGGCCGGTGAAGCACCGGACGGGACTGCGGGTGCGCGCGGTGGAGGTGCGCAGGCCCCACGGCGTGGTCGGTCTGGTCCCCGGGCCGACCGCACCGTTCGATCCGGTCACCGCTACCGCCGCGCTGGTCACCGGCAACGGACTGGTCCTCGTGCCGCCCCCCGGCTGTGGGTTCTCCAGCCTGCTGCTGACCCGGCTGTTCGTGGCCTCCCGACTTCCTCAGGGCCTGGTCCAGGTGGTGCCCGGCAGGGCCGAGCTGGCCGTGGCGGCGGCCACCGCCGTCGACCACCTCGTCCTGGCCGCTCCGCTCGCCGACCTGCCGCCCGGCGACCGCGGGGACACCGCCACCGTCAGCGTCGGGCCGCCGACCGATCCACTGGCGTTCACCACCACCGCCACGCTGACCCGGCGCTGAGCGTCGTCCGCACCGGGCTGGCAGGCTTCTCCCCATGAGCCGGGACGGGGTGGTGCACGCCGCATTCGACCTTCCCCTCGATCCGCGGCGGCGCCGCGCGGCCAGGCTCAACGGCGCCTTCCTGGGCGCACCCGGTGACGTGCTGGCCACGGCGCGGCTCGACGAGGTCCCCGCCGTGGTGGCCGCCGCGCAGGCGGCGGCGCTGGCCGGGCACTGGGTGGTCGGCGGGCTGAGCTATGAGGCGGGTGGGGCCTGGGACGACGCCCAGACCACCCACCCCGGCACCGGCGAACTGGCCCGCTTCGAGGTCTTCACCGGCGACCCCGTCCCCAGGCCGGGCAGCGCTGCACCGGCTGTCGCGGACTGGTTCCCTGCCGGCGACTTCGCGACCGGCGGGCCCGCGGCCGCGGTGGCGGCGGTCCAGGCCCACATCGGCGCGGGCGACTGCTACCAGGTCAACCTCACGACCCGGGTCGCCGCGCTCCCCCGTCTCACGGCCGGGCCCGAGCCCGATCTCTACCCCCGGTTCCGCGCGCTGGCCGAGGCCCAGCCTGACGGCTACGCGGTGTACTCCCGGGGCGCAGGGGTGGCGAGCATCTCGCCCGAACTGTTCGTGCACGTCCACCCCGACGGCCGGTTGGTGACCCAGCCGATGAAGGGAACGGCGCCGGTCTCGACCCCGCCGCGCCGGCTGCGAGAGCACCCGAAGGAGCGGGCCGAGAACCTGATGATCGTCGACCTGCTGCGCAACGACCTGGGACGGGTGTGCCTGCCCGGCACGGTGCGGGTGGACGCCCTGTTCGAGTTGCTCCGGCTGCCGACGGTGTGGCAACTGGTCTCCACCGTGAGCGGACGGGCGCGCCCCGGCACGTCGCTGTCGGAGGTCTTCGCCGCCCTGTTCCCGTGCGGCTCGGTGACGGGCGCGCCGAAGATCCGGGCGATGCAGGTGATCGCCGAGTTGGAGGGCCAGCCCCGGGGGTGGTACTGCGGCACCCTCGGGGTGATCCGGCCCGGCGGCGAGGCGATCTTCAACGTCGCGATCCGCACCGTCGAGCAGCGCGGCGACCGGCTCGAGTGCGGGGTCGGCTCGGGGATCGTCGCCGACTCCGATCCCGCGGCCGAGCTGGCCGAGTGGCGGGCCAAGACGCGCTTCCTGGGTGGGCAGCCGCCGGCCGCCCTGGAGACCATGCTGCTGGTGGACGGGAGCTATCCCCGGCTCGCAGCGCACCTCTCCCGGCTCTCCCGGACGGAGGCGGCGCTGGGCCTCGGGGCCGGCCCGGCCGCTGCCGAGCGGGCACTGCGGGAGGCTGCCGCAGCGCACCCGGCCGGGAGCTGGCGGGTGCGGCTCACCG
>JAEYNS010000359.1 GCA_023412435.1 Actinomycetes bacterium
CACCCTCAGACCATGGCGAGAGGCCCCGCAGAAGCGGGGCCTCTCGCCATCTTCGTCAGCTGTGTGGCAGGACAGCCGCCAGCGGCTCGGCGAAGTGGCACGCGCTGCGGTGCGTCTCCACGCCGTCGGTGCGGTGAACGAGCTCCGGGGGCTCGGTGAAGCAGATCTCCTGCGCCCGCCAGCACCGGGTGTGGAAGCGGCAGCCGGCCGGCGGATTCGCCGGGGACGGCACGTCGCCGTGCAACACGATCTGCTCCCTGGTGGCCTCCGCGACCGGGTCGGGAACCGGCACCGCTGACAGCAGCGCCTGGGTGTAGGGATGCGTGGCGCGCTCGTAGATCTCGGCGTCGTTCCCGATCTCGACGATCTTGCCCAGGTACATCACGGCTATCCGGTCCGAGATGTGGCGCACCACCGACAGGTCGTGGGCGATGAAGATGTACGCCAGGTCAAGCTCCCGCTGCAGTCGCTCGAGCAGGTTGACCACCTGGGCCTGGACGGACACGTCCAGCGCCGACACCGGCTCGTCGCAGATCAGCACCTTCGGGTTGAGCGCGATCCCCCGCGCAACCCCGATCCGCTGCCGCTGGCCGCCGGAGAACTGGTGCGGGTAGCGGTTGATGTGCTCCGGGTTCAGGCCGACCAGGTCGAGCAACTCCTGCACCCGCTGCTTTCGCGAGCCCTTGGGCGCGGCGTCCGGATGGATGTCGAACGGCTCGCCCACGATGTCGCCCACCGTCTTGCGCGGGTTCAGCGAGGTGTAGGGATCCTGGAACACGATCTGGATGTCACGGCGGAGCTTCCGCAGCGCGGCACCCTTCTGGGAGTACATGTCGACGCCGTCGAAGGTCACCGACCCGCTGGTCGGCTCCTCCAGCATCATGAGCAGCCGGCCGAGGGTCGACTTGCCGCAGCCCGACTCCCCCACCACGCCGAGCGTCTCGCCCTTGTAGAGCTCGAAGGACACCCCGTCGACGGCCCGGACGTGCCCGACAGTACGGCGGATCACCCCTGCCTTGATCGGGTAGTGCTTGACCAGGTCCTCGGCCTTCAGGATCACTTCGCCGACCATGCCAGCACCTCCTCCTTGCGATGGCAGGCCGCCGCCCTGCCGGGTTCGAACTCATCCAGGGGCGGGTTGACCGACCGGCAGAGGTCGACGGCGAACCGGCACCGGGGGTTGAACGGGCAGCCCGGCGGAATCGCCAGCAGGCTCGGCGGCAACCCGCCGATCGCCCGCAGCGTCTGGCCCTTCTGGTCCAGCCGCGGGATCGACTCCAGCAACCCGAGGGTGTACGGGTGGGCCGGGCGGGAGTACACCTCGTGCACCCCGGCGGTCTCGACGATCCGGCCGGTGTACATCACCGCGATCCGGTCGGCGACGTTCGCCACCACGCCGAGGTCGTGGGTGATCAGGATGAGTCCCATCCCCGACTCATGCTGGAGTTCCTTCAGCAGGTCCATGATCTGGGCCTGCACCGTGACATCCAGCGCCGTGGTCGGCTCGTCCGCGATCAGCACCGCAGGGTTGAGCGCGATCGCCATCGCGATCATGATGCGCTGCCGCATACCGCCGGAGAACTGGTGCGGGTACGAGCGGACGCGTTGCTTGGCCGCCGGGATCCTCACCCGGTCCATCAGCGCGATGGCACGGTCGAGCGAGTCGGAGCGGTTCATCCCGCGGTGCTTGCGGAACATCTCGGCGATCTGCCAGCCGACGGGGAAGACGGGGTTCAGCGCCGACAACGCGTCCTGGAAGATCATCGCGATCTCCTCGCCGCGCACCTTTCGGCGCTGCTGCTCCGGCATCTTCAGCAGATCGGTGCCGCAGTAGCGCACCTGGCCGCCGGTGACGAACCCCGGAGGGCTGTCCAGGATGCCCATGATGGCCTGCGCGGTCACCGACTTGCCCGATCCGGACTCGCCGAGGATCGCCAGGGTCTCGCCCTCGTTCAGGTTGAACGACACCCCGTTGATCGCCTTGGCGACCCCTTCCCGGACGCGGAACTCGACGTGCAGGTCGTCGACCTCCAGCAGTCGGCCGTCCACCGGCTTCCAGACATGGTTGGACGGCAGCGGGGCGACCTTCCGTTCGTTCCGCTCAGCGTCGTCCCTGGTTCTGGTGCTCCGCTCCGGGGCGCGTGACCGTCCGTCGTCGGTGCCCGTCGGGGTGGGCACGTGGGTGCTCGGGCCGTCTGTCAGTCCCATGGGATCACCGCAACTTCGGGTCGAGGGCGTCCCTGATGACCTCGCCCAGCATGATGAACGCGAGCACGGTCAGGGACAGGAACAGGGAGGGGAACAACAGCATGTGGGGAGCGCTGCGGATGAAGCCGATCCCCGATGCGTTGGAGATGGCGAGCCCCCACGAGATGGTCGGCGCCTGCAGGCCGATTCCCAGGTAGGACAGCGTGGCCTCGGTGGCGATGTAGGCCCCGAGGTCGATCGTGGAGACCACGATCACCGGCGCCATCGAGTTGGGCACGATGTGCGAGGACACCACGCGCCACGGGGTGGCGCCGAGCGCGCGCGCGGCCTGGACGTACTCCAGTGGACGGGTCTGCAGCACGCTGGAGCGCATCAACCGGAAGATGTTGGGCCAGCCCAGGATCGCGAGCGCGAACACCACCTTGCCGACGACGAGGAAGTACGGGGCGCCCAGCTCGGTCCGCCAGGTGTAGAGGATGATGATGCCGCCCAGCAGCAGCGGGATCGCGAAGAAGATGTCCGCCAGCCGCGAGAGGACGGTGTCCACCCAGCCGCCGATGTACCCGCCGAGAGTGCCGAGGGTGGAGCCGAGCAGCGCGGTCGTCAGCGCGGCGAACAGGCCTACGAGGATGGACGCCCTGGCGCCGTAGATGGTGCGGGCGTATACGTCGCAACCCTGGACGTCGAAGCCGAACAGCGCGTCCGGCCCCGGTCCCACCCGCGCCAGGTTGAGGTCGCAGTAGTACGGGTCCTTGTCGGTGAACAGCCCCGGCACGGCGGCCATCACGACGAACAGCAGGATGAGCGCGGTGGAGATCCAGAACATCGGGCTGTGCCGGACGTGGTCCCAGACGTCGACCCACAGCGAGCGGCTCGGCGCCGCGGTCTGGATGTCGGGCGGCTGCAGCTCCGGATCGGACTGGATCACGTCCGGGGAGACCGGCAGCTGGCTGCCGGCGGCGTGCTGGATGCTGTCAGTCATGGCTGATCCTCGGGTCGAGCACGCCGTACAGGATGTCGACGAGCAGGTTCACCACCAGGTAGACGATGACCAGACAGACCACCGCCCCCACCACTGAGGTGCCATCACGTTGGGTGATACTTCGGTAGATGAAGAAGCCGATGCCGTTGATGTTGAAGATCCGCTCGGTGACGATCGCGCCGCCCATCAGGGCGCCGAAGCTGGCGCCGATATAGGTGACGACCGGCACCAACGAGTTGCGCAGCGCGTGCACACCGATTGAGCGGGAGTTCGACAGGCCCTTGGAGCGGGCCGTGCGGACGTAGTCAGCGCGGAGGTTCTCCACAAGGGTCGTGCGGGTCAGGCGCGAGACGTAGGCCACCGACAGCGAGCCCAGCACAAGTCCCGGCAGGATCAGTTGCTCCCAGGAGCCCTCGGTGGCGGTCACCGGGAACCAGCCGAGCTGGACGCCGAGGACGAGCTGGGCGACCGAGCCGATGACGAACACCGGGATCGAGATGATCACCAGGGTGCTGACCGTGACGAGGCTGTCGATGAACTTGCCCTTGCGGATGCCGGCGATCACACCGGCGGTGATGCCCACGACGATCTCGAAGGCAAGGGCGATCAGCGCAAGCCGGATGGTGACCGGGTAGCGGATCGCCAGCTCGTGCACGACCGTGTTGCCGTAGTAGTTGGTGCCCAGATCGCCCTGCAGCAGCCGGCCCATGTAGAGGAGGTACTGCACGATGAACGGCTGGTCGAGGTTGTACTCGGCCCGGAAGGCCGCCACGTACTCCGGCGAACAGGCCCTGTCCCCACAACGTCCGGCGGTGGGGTCGCCCGGGAGTATGAACACCATCAGGAAGATCAGGAAGGTAGATCCCAGGATCACCGGGATCATCTGAAGAAGTCGTCTGATGATGAACTTGCCCATATTGCTCGTTTGCTCCGTGTAGGACCCCATGGG
>JAEYNS010000019.1 GCA_023412435.1 Actinomycetes bacterium
GCTCAAGCGCGGTCGCAGCGCCGGGACGCCGAGCGAGCCCGAGGTCGAACCCAGCCGTGACGACCCGTCCGTCGACGAGTCCGAGGTCTCCAGTGACGAGCTGCTGATGCGTCACCTCGGGGCCGAGCTGATCGACGAGCAGGGCGACTGACGCCACCAACGGCGACCGTCGCCGTGTCGGCGCCAGCCGATAGCATGGGGGGCAACCCTCGAAGGGAGTTTCGCCATGTTCGATCCCAGCGGCTTCGACCTCTCCAACCTGATGGCCCAGGCCCAGGCCCTGCAGGATCAACTCGAGCGCGCCCAGGAAGAGCTCGCCACCCAGCGCGTCACCGGCTCGGCCGGCGGCGGCCTGGTCGAGGCGACCGTGTCCGGTACCGGCGAGCTGGTCGGGCTGGACATCAAGCCCGAGGCCGTCGACCCCGACGACACCGAGACCCTCGCCGACCTGGTGCTCGCCGCCGTCCGCGACGCCAACCACAAGGCGACTGCGCTGGCCCAGGCCACGATGCCGCCGATGCCCGAGCTCGGGCTCTAGCCGCGAACCCCGTCCGGGCGGATCCCGGGTCACCCGGCAGCCGCCGGGAAGCGCAAGGAGGACTGTGTACGAGGGGCCCATCCAGGACCTGATCGACGAGCTGGGCAGGCTGCCCGGCATCGGCCCGAAGGGTGCCCAGCGGATCGCCTTCCACATCCTCACCACCGACCGGGCCGACGTCGAACGGTTGGCCCACGCCCTGCGCGAGGTGACCGAGAAGGTCCGGTTCTGCGACACCTGCTTCAACATCTCCGCCGAGGAGACCTGCCGGGTCTGCCGCGACCCGCGCCGCGACCGCACCGCGATCTGCGTCGTCGAGGAGTCGAAGGACGTCGCAGCCATCGAGCGCACCCACGAGTTCCGTGGCCTCTACCACGTACTCGGCGGCGCGATCAGCCCGATCGACAACGTCGGTCCCGCCGACCTGCGGATCCGCGAGCTGGTCCTGCGGCTGGGCGACGGCACCGTCACCGAGGTCATCCTCGCCACCGATCCCAACCTCGAGGGCGAGGCGACCGCCACCTATCTCTCGCGGCTGCTGCTGCCGATGGGCGTCACGGTGTCGCGCCTGGCCAGCGGCCTGCCGGTCGGCGGCGACCTCGAGTACGCCGACGAGGTCACCCTCGGCCGGGCCTTCCAGGGCCGCCGCCGGATGGGCGAGGAACCCCGCTCGGCATGACCCCGCACCCCTCCCAGATCCGGCTGATCGCCACCGACCTGGACGGCACCCTGCTCCGCCATGACAAGACGATCAGCGAGCGCACCATCGAGGCGATCCGGCTCGCCCACGCCGCCGGCCTGCAGGTGGTCGCGGCGACCGGACGCTACCCGACCACGCTGGCCGCGCTGCTCACCCCGGTCGGCATCGACTACGCGGTCGCCAGCAACGGCGCCCAGGGCTACCGGCTCACCACCGGCGAGCTGCTCTTCGAGGAGAACCTGCCCGCCGACGCCGCCCGCGCCATCATCGACTTCCTCTCCGGGCGGCTGGACGGGGTCCGCTTCGAGGCCGTCGTCGACCACGGCGCCGTCCACTACGTCCAGCCCGGTTACTACGAACTGGTTCACGACGTCGAGCGCCGGATGTTCCCGCTGGACTACCGCGAGCTCGACACCGAGGAGATGCTCCGCCACCCGATTGTGAAACTGGCCGTGCGGCACCCGTCCGCCGCCCCCGAGGCGATGCTCGACCTGCTCGCCGGCTCCGATGTGCGCGGCTACCACGCCACCACCTCCGGCGCTCCCTTCCTCGAGATCAGCGGGCCCGGGGTTACGAAGGCCAGCGGGGTGGCGCGGCTCGCCGGTCACCTGGGGTTCGAGCCGCACGAAGTGCTCGCGATCGGCGACGCCCGCAACGACGTCGAACTGCTGGAGTGGTCGGGCATCGGGGTGGCGATGGGCAATGCCGTCGCCGAGGCGGTGGCCGCGGCCGACCACACCACCGCCACCAACGACGAGGACGGGTTCGCGCGCGCCATCGAGCGGCTGATCGCTCACAGCTGACCGACAGCCGGCGCCCAGCCGGGCGATGGCGCCCGGCGGGAATCTTGGGACACCAACCCAAGGAGGACCGATGCGACCCCAACACTTCCCCGGCGGACTGTTCTGGTTCTGGCAACTCGGCATGATGGCGCTGCTGCTCGTCGGCACGGTCTTGCTGGTGCTGTGGCTGCTGAAGCGCCGCAAGGCCGGCCCGGCGGGCTTCACCCCACCGCCCTGGCAGGCCGGCCACCACCCCGGACACCACGTCGGCACCCCGGGCACACCCCCGATGCCGCCGCATCCCGCAGACGCGCTCCGGATCCTCGACGAGCGGCTGGCCCGCGGCGATATCGACGTGGACGACTACCTCACCCGGCGTGCCGCGCTGACCGGTGAGCCCAACGGGACCGAGTTCAGCCCGTCACCGGACTCTGGCCAGCGCAGCGCCGGCGACGACGCGCCGCCGGCCGGCTGAGCGACCCGCGGACCGGCCGTGGCGGGGGTGCCGCGGCCGGTCAGTCCTCGCCGCGGGAGCGGCCGGCCCATTGGGTGTTCTTCTCGACCGACTCGACGCCGGACACCTCCCGCAGGTCGTCGTCGAGGTTGGCGATCGAGTTGGCGGTGCCCTCGACCTCGACCTCGACCTTCTGCAGCCGGGTGTCGCCCTGGCCCTCGACCTGCCCGAGCGCCCGCAGGTCGGCCACCTTGAGCCCGACCTTGCTGATCGTCTCCATGACGTCGCGCAGCACGCCGCGGCCGTCGTGGTAGTGGATCGTGTAGAGGGCCAGCGTCGAACGGGCGTGCGGCATTCGGTGCTGCAGCGGCCGGATCCCCACCATGACCAGCAGGTACAGCGCGGTGACAGCGACCGCGACCAGGTACATCCCGGCGCCGGCCGCCATCCCGACAGCGGCGACGAACCAGACCCCGGCCGCGGTCGTGAGCCCGCGGACCGCGTCGCGCCGGACGAAGATCAGCCCGGCCCCGAGAAAGCCGATCCCGCTCACCACCTGGGCCGCCACCCGGGAGCCGTCGTAGCGCGAGAACTCGTCCACCGCCACGTCGATGAACCCGTACTTGGAGACCACGGTGAACAGCGCCGACCCCAGCCCGACAAGGGTGTACGTGCGCATCCCCGCCGACTTGGCGTAGAACTCGCGCTCCACGCCGATCAGCAGCGACAGCCCGACCGCCAGCAGGATCCCCCACATCGGCTCCCAGAACATGCCCACCTCCTGACCGTCCAGTCTCGCATCCGGCCCGGACGCCACCCGAGGGCTGAGACCCGCAGCACCCCGGGCGGTGGCCCGGCCCACGCCGGCCGGGTAAACTCGGCCGCGTCCGCACGGCATTGATGGGGCCATCACCCCGGAGCTGCCGGAAGAACGGCGCGCAGCGCTCACTAGAACCGGCGGCGGGCGAGAAATCGAGCGGGACGCGCACGCGTCCAAGAAGGGTGGTACCGCGGGCCTCCGCCACCGGAGCGCTCGTCCCTTCGTCACCAGGAGACGAAGGAACGCCGATGACCGCCCAGCCCGACACCCAGCCGACCTACCGCCCGGTACCGGCGGCGATCGACCTGCCGGCGATGGAGCGCGAGATCCTGGGGTTCTGGAAGGCCAACGACACCTTCTCCGCGACCCTGGCCAAGACCGCGAGCGGGACGCCGTGGACCTTCTACGAGGGCCCGCCGACCGCCAACGGGATGCCCGGCACCCACCACATCGAGGCCAGGGTGTTCAAGGACGTCTTCCCGCGGTTCAAGACCATGCAGGGCTACCGGGTCGACCGCAAGGCCGGCTGGGACTGCCACGGCCTTCCGGTCGAACTCGCCGTCGAGAAGGAGCTCGGCTTCAACGGCAAGCCCGACATCGAGGCGTACGGCGTCGAGGCCTTCAACGCCCGCTGCCGCGAGTCGGTCTCCCGCCACGTCGACGCATTCACCGAGCTCACCGAGCGAATGGGCTACTGGGTCAACCTCGACGAGGCCTACTGGACGATGGACCCCAGCTTCGTCGAGTCGGTCTGGTGGGCGCTGAAACAGATCCACTCCAAGGGCCTGCTGGTCGAGGACTACCGGGTCGCGCCGTACTGCCCGCGGTGCGGCACGACACTGTCCGACCACGAGCTCGCCCAGGGCTACGAGGACATCACCGACCCCAGCGTGTACGTCCGGTTCCCGCTGACCTCCGGTCCGCTGGCCGGCAAGGCGTCCCTGCTGGTGTGGACCACCACGCCGTGGACGCTCGTCTCCAACACCGCCGTCGCCGCCCACCCCGACGTGACCTACGTGGTCGCCACGAAGAACGAGCCGGACGGCGAGACCGTCGTGGTCGCCGAGCCCCTGGCCGAGCAGGTGCTCGGTGACGGCTGGGCCCTGGGCCGCACCTTCACCGGCAAGGAGCTGGAGTTCTGGACCTACTCCCGTCCGTTCGAGCTGGTCGAGTTCCCCGATGTCGTCGGCGGCACCCACTACGTCGTCCTGGCCGACTACGTCACCACCGAGGACGGCACCGGCCTGGTGCACCAGTCCCCCGCCTTAGGCGAGGCCGACCTCGAGGTGTGCCGCGCGTACGGCCTGCAGCTGGTCAACCCGATCCGTCCCGACGGCAGCTTCGCCGAGGACGTCGACCTGGTCGGCGGCCAGTTCTTCAAGGCGGCCGACCAGGCGCTGGTCGCCGACCTGGACGCCCGCGGCCGGCTCTTCCGTGAGCTGCCCTACAGGCACTCCTACCCGCACTGCTGGCGCTGCCACACCGCGCTGATCTACTACGCCCAGCCGTCGTGGTACATCCGCACCACCAAGCTGAAGGACGAGCTGCTGCGGGAGAACCAGAACACGAACTGGTACCCCGAGAACATCAAGTGGGGCCGCTACGGCGACTGGCTGAACAACAACATCGACTGGGCCTTGTCCCGGTCGCGCTACTGGGGCACCCCGCTGCCGATCTGGCGCTGCGAGGAGGACCACCAGATCTGCGTCGGCTCCCGCGCCGAGCTGTCGAAGCTGACCGGGCAGGACCTCGCCGAGCTCGACCCGCACCGTCCGTTCGTCGACGACGTGGTCTTCGGCTGCCCCACCTGCGGCAAGCCCAGCCACCGCGTCGCCGAGGTGATCGACGCCTGGTTCGACTCCGGCTCGATGCCGTTCGCCCAGTGGGGCTACCCGTGGGCCGACGGCTCGAAGGAGGCCTTCGAGGCCGCCTACCCCGCCGACTTCATCTGCGAGGCGATCGACCAGACCCGCGGCTGGTTCTAC
>JAEYNS010000050.1 GCA_023412435.1 Actinomycetes bacterium
GCGGTGACCGGCCCTGTCCTTGCCAGTGTGGTGTCGCCCTAGGAGGCGAGCACCTCGTCGAGCAGGACCTCGGCGCGATCCTCAGCCACCTTCTCGGCGAGCGCGAGCTCGGAGACGAGGATCTGGCGCGCCTTGGCCAGCATCCGCTTCTCGCCGGCCGAAAGACCACGCTCCCGCTCCCGGCGCCACAGATCGCGGACGACCTCGGCAACCTTCATCACATTGCCGGAGTGCAGCTTCTCCAGGTTGGCCTTGTACCGGCGCGACCAGTTCGTGGGCTCCTCGGCATGCGGTGCGCGCAACACCCCGAAAACCCGCTCAAGCCCATCGGCGTCCACCACATCGCGGACTCCGACCAGGTCGAGGTTGCACGCAGGCACACGGACCACGAGGTCGTTCTGCCCGACAATGCGCAGCACCAGATAAAGCTTGTCCTCGCCTCGGATGGTGCGGGTCTCCATCGCTTCGATGACCGCCGCGCCATGATTGGGGTAGACCACCGTCTCGCCGACCGTGAACGTCATATTTACTTTGACCCCTTTCGCAGGTCTCCCATCATAGCACGCGAAGTGTCAGGTCCGTAGAGTATTTGTGCTAGCCACAAGCCGGTTTGGGGGTTGACAAGGGCAGTTGAGGTCTGCAGGGGATCAGGTGGAGAGGGCGGGGTGAGACCGCCGGGCAGGCCGTTTCGCGCCGGAATTCGGCGGCGACAAGGAGCGACTCGTGTGCAGTGCTCTCTAGTCGAGGGCGCGGACCCGGACGGCGTCGCGGTCGAGTTGGTCGGGCAGGGGAAGGGTGGTTCCGGCCAGCGCGGCGGCCGCCGAGCCATAGGCGACGGCCTCCCGCAGTCGTTCCGGCCAGGCGGCGCCCCTGGTCTCGGCCAGGATGTAGCCGGCCACCGAGGAGTCACCGGCACCCACCGTGCTGCGGACCGTGATCGCGGGTGGAGTGGCGACCCAGGCGCCTTCGGCGCAGACCAGGACGGCACCGGCCGCCCCGAGGGTGGCCATCACCGCACCGACCCCCCGCTCGACCAGCCGCCGGGCAGCGGCCACGGTGCCGCTGGGGTCGCCGGCCTTCGCCTCGGCCTCGAGCCGGAGGGCGTCCGCGCCGGTGAGCTGGGCGAGCTCTTCGGAGTTCGGCTTGAGCAGGTCGGGAGCCGCCTGCGGGAACTGGGCGGCCAGGGCCAGCAGCGGGGCGTCCGAGGTGTCGACTGCGACGCGCCCGCCCCACGGGCGCAGGGCCCGCACCAGGCTGGCGTACCAGTCGGTCGGCACCCCGGGCGGCAGAGAGCCGGAGAGCACCACCCAGTCGGCGTGCTCGGACTCCACCACCAGCAGGTTGGCCAGCTGCTCCACGGCGTCGGCGGTGAGCGTCGGCCCCGGCTCGTTGACCTTGGTCGTGGTGCCGTCCGGCTCGGTGAGGGTCAGGTTGACCCGGGCCGGCTCGGCCAGCGGGATCGAGCGGTAGGGCTGGTGGACCCGCTCCAGTGCGGCGAGGATCGGGGCGCGCGGACCGGCCGGCAGGATCGCGCGCACCGGGTGGCCCGCCGCAAGCACCACCCGCGCCACGTTGATTCCCTTGCCGCCGGGGTCGACGGTGGTGCCGAGGATCCGGTTCACGCCGCCGCGGACCAGCGGCTCGCCGAGCGAGGCCGTCCGGTCGAGGCCGGGGTTGGCGGTCAGGGTGACGATCACGCGATCACCACCTCGACCCCGGCGGCGGCGAACGCGTCCCGGTCGGCGGCGGCAATGCCGTCGTCGGTGATCAGGACGTCCACCGCGGCGCTGGGAGCGAAGCTGACCAGCAACTCGACCCCGACCTTCGAGCTGTCGGCCAGCACCACCACCTTCCGGGCGGCGGCGATCATCGCGCGCTTCACCGCGGCCTCGTCGTGGTCGGGGGTGGACAACCCGTAGCGGGGGGTCAGCCCGTTGGTCCCGATGAAGGCAACATCGCAGCGCAGGTTGGCCAGCCTGGCCAGCGGCTCGGGCCCCACACAAGCCTGCGTGACCCCGCGGACCCGTCCGCCGAGCAACTGGACGCTGAGCTGCTCAAGACCGGCCAGCTGGGCCGCGGCCGGCACCGAGTTGGTGACCACGGTGCCCGCGGCACCGGGCGGTACGAGCACCGCCAGTCGGGTGATGGTCGAACCGGCGTCAAGGATCATCGACCCGTCGGCCCCGCCGGGCAGATGCGCGAGCGCGGCCTGGGCGATCCGGTTCTTCTCCAGGGCGTGGGTGGGTTCCCGGTCGGCAAGGGTGGGCTCCACCAGCGACAACCGCTGCGTGACGACGGCGCCGCCGTGAACCCGCCGCAGGATGCCGCGCCGGTCGAGGGTCTCGAGATCGCGCCGGATGGTCTCGGAGGTGACCTCGAAGCGCTCGGCGAGTTCCGAGACCGCGACCCGCTCGGCAGTCCTGGCGATCTCCACGATCGCCTGCTGCCGCTCCTGCGGGTACATGGTTCTCCCGTCGTCGCTGTTGTTGTGCATTGTTTTACTACTGTTTTGTTGGTTTTCGCAAGTGTCTGGAGCCGTCAGCGCGGCCGGTCCCACGTCAAGGGGACGGGAACCGCGGCCGAAAGCGGTCACCGGAACAGACCCGCGGCCGCGTCCGCCTGACTGGACGGTTGTCGCCGTCCTCGGCCGCAACCGTCCACCGTGCGGAGGCTCAGCCGTAGGTGGCCTCGCTGGAGAACAGTCCGCTGACCGATTCACCGCAGTCGATCCGACGGACCGCCTCGGCGAACAGCGGAGCCACAGAGCAGACGGTCAGGTTGTCCAGTCCCGTCGGCGGCGGGACGGTGTTGGTGGTCACGATCTCGGTGATGTCCGGGTAGGCGTTCAGCCGTTCGATGGCGGCGCCGGTGAACAACCCGTGGGTGCAGGCGACCGAGATCGAGCGGACGCCGATCCGCCGCACCGCGTCGACCAGCTCGATGATCGAGCCCGCGGTGGCGATCTCGTCGTCGAGCACGATCACGTCCTTGCCCGCCACGTCGCCGACGATGGTGTCGATCACCACCTGATCGTCGCTCAGCCGCTGCTTGGAGCCGGCGGCCACGCCGACCCCCAGCAGCCGCGCGAACCGCCCTGCCTCCTTGGCGTTGCCGAAGTCGGGCGAGACCACGACGGTGTTCGACAGGTCACGGTTGCGGAAGTGCTCGGCCATCACTGGCAGCGCGGTCAGCTGGTCGACCGGCACCGAGAAGAAGCCGTGCACCTGCTGGGCGTGCAAGGCCATCGTGAGGACGCGGTTCGCCCCCGCGGTGTGGATCAGGTCGGCCACCAGGCGGCCGCCGATCGAGATCCGCGGCGCGTCCTTCTTGTCCGACCTGGCGTAGGCGTAGTGCGGGATGACGACGGTGACGTGGTCGGCGGACGCGCCGCGGGCGGCGTCCACCATCATCAGGAGCTCCATCAGGTTCTCCTGCACCGGCGGGATCAGCGGCTGGACTATGTACACGTCGCGGCGGCGGCAGTTCGCCCGCAGTTGCACCTGCAGGCAGTCGTTGGAGAAGCGGGAGAGCCGCGAGGGGGAGAGTTCGACGCCCAGGATGTCACACATCTCCTGGGCGAATGCGCGGTGGGCGTGCCCAGAGAAGACTGTGATGTCGGTCACGAGGAACCACCCTAACCCCAGCGGACGGGGTCGCCCGAATCAGCCCTGGAAGCGGTAACCCAGCCCGCGGACGGTGAGCAGCAGCGCCGGGTCGGCAGGGTCGTGCTCGATCTTGGTGCGCAGCCGCTTGATGTGGACGTCCAGGGTCTTGGTGTCGCCGACGTAGTCCGGGCCCCACACCCGGTCGATCAACTGGCCCCGGGTGAGCACCCGTCCGTTGTTGCGCAGCAGCAGTTCCAGCAGCTCGAACTCCTTGAGCGCGAGCTTGACCGGCTCGCCCCGGACTGTGAGCTCGTGGCGCTCCACGTCCATCCGCACCCCGCCGGCCTCAAGGACGTCCGGCGCCGCCTCCAGGTCAGTCCCGCGGCGCAGCACGGCGCGGATCCTCGCCACCAGCTCGCGGTGGCTGAACGGCTTTGTGACGTAGTCGTCGGCGCCGAGTTCGAGGCCCACCACCTTGTCGATCTCGGAGTCGCGGGCGGTGACCATGATGATCGCGACATTGCTGGTCGCCCGCAGCTGGCGGCACACCTCGGTGCCCGACATGCCGGGCATCATCAGGTCGAGCAGGACGAGGTCGGCCCCGTCGCGGGCGAAGCTCGCCAGCCCGGCCGCACCATCGGCGGCCTCTGCGACGTCGAACCCCTCCCGGCGCAGCATGAACC
>JAEYNS010000051.1 GCA_023412435.1 Actinomycetes bacterium
GTGGTCGGGTAGTCGGTCTGCTGCGACTCCCAGGTGATGATGCCGTCCTTGACGTACACCTTCCACGAGCAGGAGCCGGTGCAGTTCACCCCGTGGGTGGAGCGAACCACCTTGTCATGGCTCCATCGGTCACGGTAGAAGACGTCGCCCTGGCGACCGCCCTCCCGGAAGACGGCGCGGCCGTCGTCGGTCTCGTCCCACCTGGTGAAGAACCGGCCCAGCTTCAGCAGCGCGTCGGCTGCCGGACCGTCCACCCGTCCCCGTCCGGTCGTCATGGCACTTGCATATCACCGGCCGCGGGGCCCCGTCCCGTTTTCTTCCAAGAACTTTGGATTTTCCGGCTCAACCGCCGGCGAACGGCGGGAGCACATCGACCCTGGCCTGCTCAGGCAGCGGCGCCGCAGGCTCGCTCACCTGCCGTCCGTCGACCAGGATCGAGCACCGCTGCAGGACGGCGGCCAGCGCCGGGTGCCCAGCGCCCAGCTGTGCTACCAGTTCGGCGGCACTCAGCGGCCCGTCGACCTCGAGTTCGCGGAGCCCGGCCGCGTCGGCGGCGGCCGCGTAGAAGGTGACCCGCATCTACCCTCCGATCGAGCTCATGGTGCGCTGCGGCGGTTCGAAGTCCGGCGCGTCGATGCCGTGCCCAGCCCCCTTGGCGCGGTGCGCGCCGAGCCACAGCCCGGCGAGTTCGGCGTCGCCGGCTCCGTCGCGCAGCGGGGTGCGCAGGTCGGTCTCGGTCTGGCTGAACAGGCAGGTGCGGACCTGCCCGTCCGCTGTCAGCCGGGTCCGGTCGCAGGCGCTGCAGAAAGGCCGGGTCACCGAGGCGATGACACCGATCCGGCCGCGCACCTCGCCCGCGTCGTCGACCACCTGCCAGTCCTCGGACGGGGCCGCCCCCCGATCGGGCAGCGGCACCAGCCGGTAGTGCCGGCCGAGCAGGTCGAGGATCTCGGCGGCGGGCACCATCGCAGCCCTGTCCCAGCCGTGGCGCGGCCCGATCGGCATCTGCTCGATGAACCGCAGCTCGTAGCCCCGTTCGAGGCAGAACTCGGCCAGCGGCACCACGTCGCACTCGTTGGTGTGCCGCATCACGACCGTGTTGACCTTGACCGGACGCAACCCGCTCGTCGTCGCCGCGGCGAGCCCGCGCAGCACGTCCGGCAGCCGATCGCGGCGGGCCAGGCTGGCGTACCGCTCCCGGTCGAGGGAGTCCAGCGAGACGTTCACCCGCTGCAGTCCGGCCGCCACCAGGTCATCCATCACCCTGTCCAGCCCGATGCCGTTGGTGGTCAGCGCCGTCTCGGGCGGTTCGCCGTCGATCGTCACCAGTTCGCGGACGGCGGCGATGATCCGGGCCAGCCCCGGCCGCAGCAGCGGCTCGCCGCCGGTGAACCGGACGGTGCGCACCCCCAGTCGCTCCACAGCCACCCTGACCAGCCGGACCACCTCGAGGTCGGTCAGGATGGTGGCGCCCGGCAGCCAGGGCAGGCCCTCCGCGGGCATGCAGTAGCTGCAGCGCAGATTGCACCGGTCGGTCAGGGAGACCCGCAGGTCTTCGGCGACCCGGCCGTAGCCGTCCCGCAGCCGCAGCACCGGCTGCGTGGCGAGCGTCACTGTTGCTCCCGGATCTCTCGAGTTGGCCACCACCGTAGCCGTGGATTGTTACGATTATCTAGTACAAATCGGCCGATGAGAGCCGGTGGGGCGGAGCATCAATGACACTGGTTGGCGAGCGCACCCGCTCCGGTCTCGGCCCCACCCGTGCGGCAGTGCTCGGCTTCCTGCGCCAGGCGGCGACCCCGCAGTCGGTGACCGCCGTCGCCGCCGCCATCGCGCTGCACCCCAATACCGCGAGGTTCCACCTCGACGCCCTGGCCGACCAGCACCTCGCCGTGCGCGACTACGAGAAGCGGTCCCGGCCGGGCCGGCCGAAGCTGCTGTACAGCGCCGAGCCGGAGCCGCCCGGCGTCCAGGACCTCGCCGGAGTGCTGGTGCGCCACCTCGACCGACTCGGGAGCGGCGACGACGACCAGGCCGAGGCGGCCGGACGGTTCTGGGGCGAGGAACTCGCCGCCGCCGAACCCGACCGCGAGCCGCTGGACAGGGTGGTGGCGACGCTCGACAGGCTCGGCTACCAGCCGGCTGTGGTCGGCGAGCCCGCTGACGTGATCGTGCTGACGCCCTGCCCGCTCGCGTCCCTCGCCGCCGAGGCCACCGAGCCGGGGCGGCTGCCCGCGGTCTGCCGGCTGCACCTGGGCCTGATCCGCGGCCTGCTCGGCCACGACCCGGGCCGCACCGTGGACGCCCTCGAACCGTGGGCCACCCCCACGACCTGCCTGGTGCGGCTCCGGAGCCCGCGACGATGACTGGACCGGCGGGGCGCGACGACCCGGGGGCGGCTCGGCTGCCCGCGAGACGGATGGTGCTGGGCGTTGCCGAGTACCAGGCCGAGTTGGCCGGACTGGTCGACCCTGACGACCGCAGCGAACTGGTGGAACTGGACCAGGCGCTCGGCCGTGTGCTCGCCGAGGACGTCCGCGCGCCGACTCCTAACCCGGCCTTCGACAACTCCGCGATGGACGGCTACGCGGTGCGGTTCGACGCTGTCTCCGCCGCCCCGGTGCGGCTCCGGGTAGTCGCTGCGGTGGCGGCGGGGGCTGCCCACGAGCCGGTGCTGGGCGCGGGCGAGTGCGTCCGGATCATGACTGGCGCGCCGCTGCCGGCCACCGCCGACACCGTCGTCCCCCTGGAGGACACCGACGGCGGCACCGCGTGGGTGGAGGTGCTGACCGCGCCGCTGCGGCACGGCGCCCACGTCCGTCGGGCCGGCGAGGACTACCCGGCCGGCACCGTGGTCGCACAGGCCGGCACCCCGGTCACCCCCGGGACTGTCG